>JAFEDW010000201.1 GCA_018241455.1 Pseudomonadota bacterium
ACCAAGATCCCGAACATGAACTGCCCGGGCCAGGACCCGACCAGCCCGTTCTTCGCGACGCTGCAGAACAGCAAGCAGTGGCTCGATCCGAGCAACCCGAAGACGCCGCTGCCGAACAACTCGCAGTTCAAGTGCTATGACGGCTGGTCGCAGCTGAACCAGGTGCAGCCGGCTCCGTACGACGGCATGTACACCTTCCCGAGCGTGACCGCGACCGACCCGACGACGGGCCGCGCGGCCGCCTCGAATTGCAAGATCTGCGTCACGAATCCCGACGCGACCGATCAATTCCGCTACGGCGGCAGCGCGACGCCGGTTGCCTGGTCACCCGGCCACGGTTCCCCGATGCTGCCCCCGGGCAAGTACGTCGTGGAAGTGGTCGTGCCGCCTGGCTACGAGTTGGTCAAGGAAGAGGACAAGAACATCCTGCTCGGCGACGTATACATCGCGCCGGTCACGCAGCAGTTCGCGGGCTTCGGCGACGTGTACATCATGCCCGACCAGGCACAGGTCGGCAGCGCGTACAACCCGAACAACCCGGGGAGCCTGAACCTCACCAACAACCTGGGTTCGGAGACCTATCCGCGCCACGAGGGTGATACGGGCAGCATCGAAGAGTACTGGCCGTGCGTCGGCGCCGAGCGCATCGTGCCCGACCTGAACAGCCTGTTCCCGGGTGCCGGCCAGGCCGCGCCCTTCGCCGGCGCCAAGCGCCACCTCTGCGATCGCAAGGAAGTGGACGTGACCGACGGCGCCGTGGCGCTGGCCAAGTTCTACGTGTTCAGCTCGACGCACATCGCCGGTCACTTCACCGGCACGATCACCAACGACTTCGCGTCCGAGTTCGATCCGTTCTCGCCGCAGTTCGGCGAGAAATTCTCGCCGCCGAACCTGCCGGTCGGCCTGCGCGACTTCAATGGCAATGAAGTGGCCCGCGTGTACTCCGACCAGTGGGGCATCTTCAACGGCCTGTATTTCTCCACGTGGAGCGTCAATCCGCCGAACCCGACCGGCTACGCGCCGCAGATGGCCATCGCCTGCATGAATGATCCGGGCCCGATCCTGGACACGCGTGCGACGGTCGTCGACCACACCGGCGCCACGGTGCCCAACCCGACGTTGGGCCAGATGATCACCGATCCGGCCTACAGCCCGGCGTACAGCAACTTCTGCTACGAGCAGCCGTTCATGCCCGGCTTCACCGACTACATGGATACGCCGGTTATCCCGACGCAGGCTTTCGCCGACAACTACAACCTGGCGGACAGCGAATACCCGGATGCGACGCCGGCGATCAAGTCGGTCGTCAACAGCAGCGCTTCGCAGCCCCAGGGTCCGTGGGTCACGAGTGGCGCCGGCACGCCCGGAAGCGTGCAGTTCACGCTGTCGAACGTCACGGCCGGCAATTTGTTCGGCACGAGCGGCGGCGACACGATCTCCTCGATCGTCGTCAACGGCGTGACGATCACCGGCGGCACGGTGACCTGCAACTTGACCATCCTGTGCACGGGCACGAACGGCACGTTGCAGAATGTACGCAACATCGCCATGGCGGCCGCTCTTGCCAACAACATCAACACGCGGACGGGCGCGACCGGCTACTCGGCCAGTCATCCGCCGCTGACCAACACCGTGATCATCACGGCGCCGACGGGCGTTGCGAATGGCACGGCGCTGGCCTACACGCAGTCAGGTGTCACGTTCAGCCCGACGACGCTGGCGTTCTCGGGCGGCAACTCGACGCCGGCGGCACTGGCGCTGACGATCACCGCGCTCGGCGACAAGGTGGTGCAGAACCCGAACTTCTCCGGGCCGAGCTCCACCACGGCGCCGTTCAGCAACAAGACGATCCTGCGTCACTATGGCTTCGGCAACACGGCGGGCACCGTGACGGTCGGTGGCGTGCCACTGACCAACGTCAGCTGGAGTGACACGACGATCACCGGCACCGTGAATCCCACGGGCGTGCCGAACTGCGCCGTGCAGCAGAAGAATGCGCCGGCGGCGAAGTGTGGTGAACTCGTCATCACGGCCGCCAATGGCAAACAGTCGATCGATGCGATCACCGTGACGATCGACGGCTCTGCGCCCTGGGTCGTCACGCCGACTGACGTGCTGAACCCGGCGGGTACGAGCGTGAAGGGCTCCTCGACCGACTACACCAGCAACTTCGGCCGCATGGGCTTCAGCCCGATCCAGACCGCGATCGACAGCGCTGCGCCGGGCGACCTGATCATCGTCACGCCGGGCACATATCGCGAGAACCTGATCATGTGGAAGCCGGTGCGCCTGCAGGGCGTCGGCGCGGCCTCGGTCACGGTCAACGCGGACGCGCATCCCGCCGGCAAGATGGACCAGTGGCGCCGGCAGGTGAACTGCGCCTTCGGCCTCACGCTCGATGGCGTACCGAACCTGAACGACACCAACTTCCAGGGCGTGGATCCGAGCAACAGCCTGTACTCTTGCCCGGCCCCGATGCACCAGCGCGTCGATCGCATTCCGTTCGAAGCGATCGTTGGCTGGGATGCGGCCGGCAATGGCAACCTGGCGCAGCTGCTGCAGGAGCCGACGTTGATGGGTGCCTACGAAGGCGCCGGCGTCACGGTGCTCGGCCGCGGCGTGCGCGCGCCGGCCTGCAACGACCCGACGTTTGGCGCGAACTGCCATGACTTCTGGGGCGTCAATGCGACCGGCGGTCCGGGCGCGTTCACCGACGGCAGCGTCTACCTGGGCTCGGGCAACAACGATTGCGCCGCGAGCCAGACCAAGGTCGACGGCACCGACTACGGCACCAGCAACTACTACTGCAACCCGTCGCGCATCGACGGCCTGTCGATCCTCAACAGCTCGCAGGGCGGCGGCGGCATGATGATCCACGGCTGGGCGCAGAACCTCGAGGTCGCGAACACGCGCATCTCGGGCAACCACGGCACGCTGGCTGGCGGCATCAACCTCGGCAACGGCGAGACGCCGGATGCGTTCGTCAACGACGGCGTCGAGTGTGGCACCGGCCTGACGGGCGCCAACGCGGTCATGCCTTGCCCGCCGATTCCGTATCGCTCCACGAACGGAGCCTCCTACGGCTCGATCACGAACTCGGTGATCCCGTTCCAGTGGAACACGAAGGTGCACATCCACAACAACATGATCTACAACAATGCGTCGGTCGGCGACGCGCTGTTCTCCGGCACACCGGCCGGCGCAGGCGCGATCACGATCAGCGCGGGTGCCGAAGACTACGTCATCGACCACAACTGGATGGCCGGCAACCTCAGCACCGGCGACGGTGGTGGCGTGCAGCACCTCGGCCTGAGCTTCGGTGGCAACATCAGCCACAACTACATCATCTACAACCAGAGCAGCAATCCGACGCTGCCGACCAACGGTGGCGGTCTGATCATCGAAGGCGCGAACCTCGACCGGCAGCTGAACGGCCAGGAGTGCGGCAGCTTCACCGACCAGGATTGTCCGCCGGGACTCACCGAAGGCGCCGGCTACGGCACCGTCGTCGACGGCAACCTGTTGCTCGGCAACAGCGCCGAGAGCGGCAGCGGCGGCGGCCTGCGCCTGCAGGAGATCAACGGCTCGGACGTCGTGGCCTTCCCGACCTGCCCGGTGTCGACCTCGGGTCGCAACGGTTGCCAGGGCGGCTGGTACGACGTGACCGTCACCAACAACATCATCGCCAACAACGTGGCGGGCTGGGACGGTGGCGGCGTGTCGCTGCAGGACTCGCTGATGGTGACCTTCACCAACAACACGGTTGCGTCCAACGACACGACGGCTTCCGCCGGCGTGCTGTTCAAGACGCTCGGCGCGATCCAGGCGGCTTCCGCGCCGCCGGGGTGCGATGCGCAGACCGACCCGACCTTGCCGCAGGATCCGAGCTGCACGGGCAACAGCGCCGCGCACGGCGGGCAGCCGGCGGGCCTCGTGACGATGGAGAACACGCCGAACCTGATCCAGGCGCTCGCCGCGCTGGGTGGTACGGGCAGCGTGGTGTGCCCGTCGGGATACGGTTACACCAACAACACCGTCTCGCCCAGCAGCAATCGCAATGATTGCCGCAAGCTGTCGAAGCCGAAGATGATGAACGACCTGTTCTGGCAGAACCGGTCCTTCGCGATCAACATCATCGGCATGGGCTCGGGCAACCAGTCGCAGCAGAACCTG
>JAFEDW010000202.1 GCA_018241455.1 Pseudomonadota bacterium
TCGAGCACCACCTTCTGCTGCACGCGGCGCTCCCAGTCGATGAAACCGATGATGCAGTGGCACTCGAGCCCGCGCAGGAAGATCCGGTCCCCGGTGATCGTGGTCATGGCGCTCCAGTCAGCGTCGGTTCGCAATCATTGTAGTGGCGGCCGCAGCTCCGCCAGCGGCCAGCGCGCGCGCACGTTCAGGTCCGCGCCGCTGCGTTCTCCGGCCTGCAATCGCAGCAGCCCGGCCATCGCGATCATCGCGGCATTATCGGTGCAGAACTCCGGCCGCGGGAAGAAAACCTGGCCGCCGCGTTCGGCGAGCGCCGCGCCCAGGCGAGCGCGCAGCTCGCGGTTGGCGCCGACGCCGCCGGCGACGACGAGCTGGCGGTGGCCGGTCGCATCGAGCGCGCGCAGCGCCTTGGCGCACAGCGTGTCGACGATCGCATCCTGCAGGCCGCGCGCGATGTCGGCGCGGCGTTGCTCGTCGAGCGGTTGGGCGCGCGCCGCGAGCGCGACGGCGGTCTTCAGGCCGGAGAAACTGAATTCGAATCCCGGCCGGTCGAGCATCGGCCGCGGCAGCACGCAGGCACCGGGCCGTCCGTGCCCGGCCAGCGCGGCGAGCTGCGGCCCGCCGGGATACGGCAACCCCAGCAGCTTGGCGCTCTTGTCGAAGGCTTCGCCGGCCGCATCGTCGCGCGTCTCGCCGAGCAGCCGATAGTCGCCGAGCCCGAGCGCCTCGATCAGCATCGTGTGCCCGCCCGAGACCAGCAGCGCGAGGTGCGGAAATTCCGGCGCCGGCGATTCGAGCAGCGGAGCGAGCAGGTGGCCTTCGAGGTGATGGATGCCGATCGCCGGCAGCCGCCAGCCGTAGGCCAGCGAACGCGCGAGCGCCGCGCCGCACAGCAGCGCGCCGACCAGGCCGGGGCCGGCCGTGTACGCGATGCCCTGCAGTTGCGCCGGTTCAGTGGCGGCCTGCGCGAGCGTGTCGCGCACCAGCGGCAGCAGGCGCTGCACGTGGTCGCGCGAGGCCAGTTCCGGCACGACACCGCCATAGGCACGGTGCAGGTCGACCTGGCTCCACAGCGAATGGCCGAGCAGGCCGCGCTGTCCATCCAGCACCGCCACGGCACTCTCATCGCAGGAAGATTCGATGGCCAGGATTCTCATGGGCGACTTCCAAGGATCGCAGTATGACGCAAGCCGAAGGCGCCCCCGCGGTGCCGCGCCGCGGGCGAATCGCCGGTACGCAATACTTTGCCTTTTGCCGCCAGCCTCTTTAGAATCGCGGCCCCTGCATTGTCGTGGCCGTATATAAACGGATTATAGATCAAGAGGTTGAGTTCGATGCCGAGCGTCCGAATCCGGGAAAACGAGTACTTTGATGCCGCGCTGCGGCGCTTCAAGCGCGCCTGCGAGAAGGCCGGCGTACTCGCCGAGCTGCGCCGCCGCGAATTCTACGAAAAGCCCACGCAGGAACGTAAGCGCAAGAAGGCCGCGGCCGTGAAGCGCCACATCAAGCGCGTGTCGCGCGATTTCGTGCGCACCGCGCGCTGATCCCATCGGCACGTTGATCCCGGCCGGCACGCTGGTTCCATGAGCCTCAAGGCGCGCATCCAGGAGGACATGAAGTCCGCCATGCGCGCGGGCGAGAAGGAAAAGCTCGCCGCCATCCGCATGATCACCGCTGCCATCAAGCAGCGCGAAGTCGACGAACGCATCGAGCTCGACGACGCGCAGGTGCTGTCGGTCATCGACAAGATGAGCAAGCAGCGGCGCGAATCGATCGCGCAGTTCAAGGCCGGCGGGCGCGCCGATCTCGTGGCGAAGGAAGAAGCGGAGCTCGCGCTGCTCGGCAGCTACCTGCCGGCGCAGCTCAGCGAGGCCGAGCTCGACGCGCTGATCGGCGAGGCCATCACCGCCACCGGCGCGGCGTCGATCAAGGACATGGGCAAAGTCATGGCCGCGATCAAGGCCAAAGCCGCGGGCCGCGCCGACATGGGCGCGATCGGCGCGCGCATCAAGGCGCGGTTGTCCGGCTGACCTCAGCGCGAGCGCCGCACCGCCATCGCGGCGCCGGCGGTGCTGTCCCTTCAGTGTGAGGTCAGTTCCGCGGCTGTCACCAGATTCGGCGCGAAATCCACCGGCACGTCCTTCAGCTTGTCGAGCACGCGCCGTATGGCCGGCCGGATCACGACCATGTGCGAGATCAGCTCGCGCGCGCCGCCGTAATCACCGTGCGCCTGCAACGTCATGATCTCGTTCGTCAGGTCGACCGTCGCCTGCTTCGCCTTCGGCAGGTCGAGTGACAACGTGCCGTCGGCGGCGAACTTGATCGCACCGTGGTCCAACAGGTTGTTGACCTGCAGCGCCATGCCGCGCGCATGCGACTCGGTCAACCCGAAGCGCAGCGCGCGGAGCGTCGAGGCCAGGAAAGTGGTATAGACCGCGCGTTCCTGGCGTTTGTCGAGCACGCCCTTGTCCATCAGGTACTGCAGCGCCCACAGGCCGGACACATCCGCCTTGGCCTCCTCGAGCGTGCCGTTCAATTCCTTCATTTCCTGGCGCACGGTGGTGGCGCGCCCGTTCACGGTGATTGCCTGCGGACCCAGGCCATGCATCAGCTCGTGCATCAGGGTGTGCGTGAAGAACGGTTCGAACGCGACCTGCTTCAGGTCGGCCGGCGAGAGCACGCGCTGCGCGATCGGCAGCAGCACCTTGTCGTACTTGGCCCGCTGGAAATTCTTGAGCATCACGCGCTTCGAACCCTTGGCGGCCACCACGCGCTCGTCGTTCGGCAGGTTGTAGGCCGCGGTCTGCGTGGCATGGTTGCCGTCACCGCCGTTGTAGACCACATTGACGACGCGGATCGGCGCGTAGCCGCCGAGCTTCGGATTGCGGAACTGCGGATCGATCGGCAGGTGGTCTTCGATGTCCTGCAGCTGCTCGCTGAAATGCGCCAGCTTGGCGGATTCGGCCGCATCGCGCACTGCGATGAAGGCCTCGAAAGCCGCCTTGTAGTTGAACCATTCGTCGGTGTACGTCTCGTATGGGCCGATCGTAGGCTCGATCGATGCGTCGAGATCCATCCACGCCATGTCGCTGTCATAGTAGTCGTTGCTGATGAACGCCGCGGCGCGCTTCTCGAGAAAGGTCTTCAGCGTCGGCTGGCGGGTCTCCTCGGCCGCCTTGCGCAGCCACTGCGCCGCTTCGCTCAATTCATTCTGGTATTCGAGTGAATACGGCACCGCGACGAACGCCCCGGCGGGGTTGCGCCGTATCGTCGTGAAGAAGCCAGCCGCCGCTTCGTGCTCGGCGGGGCCGAGCGTGTTGAGCCAGCTCTCGACCTCGGCCCGCGTCGCATCGGCCGGGTAGAAACCGGCCTGCGCCGGCCGCTCGCCGACGCCCGGCAGGAAGGCGCGATTGAGGTCGAGCTCCGACCATGGCCCCTTGTTGATCAGGAAGTACTGCAGCCGTGCCTGCCCCAGCGGCGTGTGATCCTGCAGCAGTTCGAGCAGCAGCGCCTCGTTGCGCGGGCTGACCTGGCGCAGGTAGAGCGCGTCGATGATCTGCGCGGCGCGAACGATGTCGGCCAGCGCATGCCGTTCGGCGGCCGGGAGCTTGCCGAGATCGACGCGGATATCCACCGGCGCGAACCGCGCCGTCATCGCATGCAGTTCGGCCGCGCCGGGAAGCGGCGCGGCTGGCAGCGCGGCGGCCATCGCCAGGCCCGCCGCCATCGCGATCGTGGTCAGTGTTGCATGGAGCTGTCGCATCGTCTTGCTCCTCGTGGAATGGTGCCGTCAGCGACCCGCTGCGCGCTATTCTAGCCGACCGCCCTGGCCGGCAGCGCCGGTGTCGCTACCGGGTGACGCCTGCCGCGCGACCAGCAGGTAGCCCAACGCGCTCGCCACGATCGTCGCCAGCAACCCGATGATTTCCGCGCGCTCCGCCAGCGCCACGAGCGCCAGGGTGCCGGCGATACCGATCGCCGCCGCCGTCCCCAGCCAGCGGAAATTCAGCGGCGCGCCTGCCTGCGCCACGCCGCGGCGCGCCAGGCGCCAGGCCGCGGCGCAACCCAGCGCGTACAACGGCGCGATCGCGAGCGTCGACCACACCGCGAGCGCGGCGAATTTGCCGAGCAGCGCGAGCGCCATCGCGATGCCGGCGTTG
>JAFEDW010000203.1 GCA_018241455.1 Pseudomonadota bacterium
AACCACGCTGCCGCGACCGTGCGTGCGGCGATGTCATGACCGCTTACGCTGAACTTCACTGCCTCAGTAACTTCAGTTTTTTACGCGGCGCCTCGCATCCGGCCGAGCTGGTGACGCGCGCGCATGAACTCGGTTATCGCGCACTGGCGTTGACCGATGAGTGTTCGATGGCCGGCGTCGTGCGCGCCTGGGAGGCGGTGCGCGCGTTGCCCGCGGGCAGCCGCCTGCGATTGATCGTCGGCGCGGAATTCCGCTGCAGCGATGGGCTGCGGTTCGTGTTGCTGGCGCCGGAGCAGCGCGCCTACTCGCAGATCTGCCGGCTCATCAGCCGCGCGCGACGGCGCGCCGCCAAGGGCCGCTATGAACTCACGCCGGCCGATCTCGATGCAGGATTGGATGCCTGTCTCGCGCTGTGGTTGCCACCCGCGGATGCCGCGCTGATGGATGACGATGCGCGTGCGCGGCTCGCCGCGCAGGGACTGCGCCTGCGCGAACGATTCGCGGAGCGCGCCTGGCTGGCGGTGGAACTGCACCGCAGCGGCGGCGAGCGCGCGCGGCTGGCGCATTGCCTCGCGCTGGCGGCGCAATGCGCGCTGCCTGCGGTGGCGGCCGGCGACGTGCACATGCACCGGCGCAGCCGTCGCCGGCTGCAGGACCTCGTGACCGCGATCCGCCACGGCTGCACGGTGGCAGACGCCGGCGCACGCCTGTTCCCCAATGGCGAACGGCACCTGCGCTCGTTGGCAACGCTCGCGCGCCTGTATCCGCCCGAATTGCTCGACGCGAGCGTTGCGATCGCGGAACGCTGCGGCTTCGATCTCGGCCAGCTGCATTATGAGTATCCGGCCGAGCTGGTGCCCGCCGGCAGCAGCGCGAGCGAGCACCTGCGCGCGCTGAGCCTGGCCGGCGCGCGCACCCGCTGGCCCGCGGGCATGCCGGAGCATGTGGCCGCGCTGCTCGAGAAGGAGCTGCAGCTCATCGCGGAACTGCGTTATGAGCACTTCTTCCTGACCGTGCGCGACGTGGTCGCATTCGCGCGCGAGCGCGGGATCCTGTGCCAGGGGCGCGGCTCGGCCGCCAACTCCGCCGTCTGCTACGCGCTCGGCATCACCGAGGTCGACCCGGCGCGCATGAGCCTGCTGTTCGAGCGCTTCATCAGCCGTGAGCGCCGTGAACCGCCGGACATCGACGTCGACTTCGAGCACGAGCGGCGCGAAGAGGTCATCCAGTACATCTACGCCAAGTACGGACGCGAACGCACCGCGCTCGCCGCCACGGTCATCACCTACCGCGGGCGCAGCGCACGGCGCGACGTCGCGCGCGCACTGGGAGCGCTGCCTGGGACGGCGTCCGCGGCCGCGCGCGCCGCGCAGGCGGAACTCGGCGCTCAACTGGTCGCCGAGCTGCGCGGCTTTCCACGCCATCTGTCGCAGCACGTCGGCGGCTTCGTGATCTCGGGCGAGCCGCTCCACGAACTGGTGCCGATCGAAAACGCCGCGATGCCCGACCGCACCGTGATCCAGTGGGACAAGGATGATCTCGAAACGTTGGGGCTGCTGAAGGTTGACGTACTTGCTCTCGGCATGCTCACCGCGGTGCGCAAGGCGCTCGAGCTGACAACCCGGCATCGCGGCTGGCCCAGCCGCGTGCAGGATATCCCCGCGGAAGACCGCGCCACCTACGACATGATCGGGCGCGGCGAAACCGTCGGCGTGTTCCAGATCGAATCGCGCGCGCAGATGAGCATGTTGCCGCGACTGAAGCCGCGCTGTTTCTACGACCTGGTGATCGAGGTGGCGATCATCCGCCCGGGCCCGATCCAGGGCGGCATGGTGCACCCCTACCTGCAACGCCGCGCCGATCCGGCCGCGGTCAGCTATCCGAGCCCGGCGCTCGCGGAAGTGCTGCGGCGCACGCTCGGCGTGCCGATCTTCCAGGAACAGGTGATGCAGATCGCGGTCGCGGCCGCGAACTTCAGCGCCGGCGAGGCCGACCAGCTGCGCCGCTCGATGGCGGCGTGGAAACGCCGCGGCGGACTCGAGCCGTTCCGCGAGCGTTTGCTCTCCGGCATGGCGGCGAACGGCTACAGCGCGGAATTCGCCGAGAACATCTACAAGCAGATCCTCGGCTTCGGCGAGTACGGTTTCCCGGAATCGCACGCCGCCTCGTTCGCGCTGCTCACCTATGTATCGTGCTGGCTCAAGCGCCACGAACCGGCCGCGTTCTTCGCGGCGCTCCTCAACAGCCAGCCGATGGGCTTCTACCAGCCGGCGCAGCTCGTGCAGGAGGCGCGGCGCGACGGCGTCGAGATCCTGCCGCCCGACATACGGGTCAGCGACTGGGATTGCACGCTCGAGCGCGGCCGCGGCGGCGCACTCGCGATCCGCGTCGGCTTGGCGCTGGTGCGCTCGTTGCCGCGCATCGAGGCCGAACGGATCATCGCGGCGCGCGCGCAGCACGCATTCGACAGCATCGCCGACCTGGCGCAGCGCGCGGCCCTGCCGCGGCGCTCGATGCGCCTGCTGGCCGGCGCGGGCGCGTTGCGGCCTTTGAGCCGGCACCGGTACGAAGCGGGCTGGCTGGCGCTTGGCGCCGAACCGCCACCCGGCACGCTGCCGCTGGCAGCCGGCCGTGAACCTGCCGTGGCGTTGCGGGCGCCGGATATCGCCGAGGAAATCATGGCGGATTACCGCCAGCTCTCGTTGAGCACGACGCTGCATCCGCTCGCACTGCTGCGCGAGCACTTGCGCGCCGCGGGGCTCGCCAGCAACCTGGAACTGCGTGCGTTGCCGGATGGCGCGCCGGTGCGCGTCGGTGGACTGGTCACGCACCTGCAGCAGCCCGGCACGGCCTCGGGCGTGGTGTTCCTCTCGCTCGAGGACGAGACCGGCATCGTCAACGTGATCCTGTGGCCGCAGGTATTCGAGACGCAGCGCAAACCGGCGCTCGCCGCGAGCCTGCTGGAAGTCAACGGCACGCTGCAGAACCAGCACGGCGTCGCGCACGTGGTCGCGCGCTCGCTGCACGATCGTTCAGATTGGCTGACCGGGATCGCGCGCCGTTCGCGCGATTTTCACTAGCGCCCGCCGATGGCCTGGCGAACGCCGACGGCCTAGCCGTTCAGCGCCTTGCGGAGCGACTCCAGTTCGGCCGCCGAATCCGCCAGCAGGCTGGCGCAACCGGCCTTCAAGCCCAGGCGCTGCATCGGCCGCGAGTCCTCCAGCAAGCCCTGCAGGATCTCGGGGTTCTCGCCGTGGCTGATCAGCAGGTCCGCCGCCGCAAGCACGTCGGCCAGGTCGGGCGAATGGCGCGGATCGCTGTCGACGTTCGGCCAATCGCGCACCGCGGCGACGATCTCGGGCGCCATCTGCCAGCTCTCGAGCAACGCCTGCGCGATGCTCGCGTGCCAGTCGCGCACCAGGCCGTGGAAACCGGCCTCGTCCGCGAACAGATCCGGATGCTTGTTCATCTGCGTGAGCAGGTACAGCTTGCCGATGCCGGAGAGCACGCCGGCGAGCATCGCGGTATCCGGGCGGCTCTTGCCGGTGGCCCGCGCCACCACGTAGGCCATCGCCGCGCGCGCCACGCTCTCGCGCCACAACTCGGCCATCGGCTTCTCGATGTTCTTGTACTCGCCGGCCTGGCGGATCTGCACCATCGCGAACGCCGCCGCCGTCGTGCGCAGCGCATCGAAGCCGAGCAGCACGATCGCGGTGCGCAGGTCGGTGATCTTGCGGCCGGTCGGATTCAGCGCCGCGGAACCCGCCATCGTCGTGACGCGCGCCGCCAGCACCGGCTCGGCGCCCAGCACGCGCACCAGCATGTCGGCGTCGCTGTCGTCATCGGCCAGCATCTTCTGCAGGCGGATCGCCACCTGCGGATAGCTCGGCAGCGAGACCGTGCCCGCCGACAAGGCGGCCGCCAGTTCCCGCACCAGGCTGAAGGCCGCGGTCTCCGCCGTGTCGGCCAGTGGGCTCTTTCCCGCGAGTGTAGGTGCCATGAGGGCAATTATCGGCGGGCCGGCCGCCGACTTGAGCGCCGGTACACGCGCCCGGGCGGCCGCTGCGCCATCGCGCGCCTGGCCGCGGTGTGATGCAAGTCTCGCGTCTTTGACGCTACTAACGCTGCTCGCG
>JAFEDW010000204.1 GCA_018241455.1 Pseudomonadota bacterium
ACTCGAGGCGAATCTCAGCTGATATGGTTCCGGGTCGAGAAGACGGGCTATCAATTTGTGTTGGAAGTCGTCGTCGTCAACGACCAATATTGTTGGGCGGAACTGCGCCGCCAGGGCGCCAAGGGCGCGCGCCGATTGCAGGTGCGGCGTAACGGCCTGCTGCACGCGATCGGCCCACTGGGTCAATGGTTGGAGCGATTCGCTCACAGTGCGTAACTGCGGCAGCACCGCGTCGCTGCCGAGCCGCGCGATGACAGTCGGCTCGAGCACGCCCTCGCGCACGCGTTCTGACAGGCCGTCGAGTGCGGTGCCAATATTTTTCTCGGCCGAAGCCACCGCGCGCCCGGTAGAGGCAATGTAATCCTGGGCGCGCGCCAGTTGCTGCGACAATGCCGCCTCTGACTCACCCAGGTTGCGCGCTTGGGCAGCGAACGCGGCCGCAGAAGGCGCGTCCTCGGCCGTCGCAGCCAGTGCGTCGAGCGCTTGGTGCACAGCCATCAGCAGCCGGGTGACGTCATGGTTCACGGGCCAGAACAACACATAGTCGTCGAACAGTGCGCGGCGGCACAGCCGATAGGCCTGTGTAACGTCTTCCTTGGTGCACAAGATCACCGCCCGGTGTCGCTTTGGCGGGTGATTGCTGCCCTTACGGTACAGGCCCAGGTAGTACGCTTCCGACTGTTGCAGACTCCTGAATGCCAACAACAGTACGTCCGGGCGACAGCGCTGGTAATCCTCGCTGGCCCTGTCGGGATCCACGCTCAACGTGATGTCGTCGAAATCATCCTCAAGCAGGCTCCTGACGAGCTCTGCCTCGGTTGCGCTATCCGAGGCCACCAGTATTGCCGCTTGCGATGTGCCTGCCGGCGCGGTCATCTGATTACCCATCGGTTCTGCCGGGGGCACGAGCGCGCTGCCGATTGCGCCAAGCGGCCGCCCAGCCGACCATTTCGTCGCCCGGAACGGGCTTCGCAATCAGTGGGCCTTGCGCAAGATCGCACCCGGAGCGCCGCAACAGATCCCAGTCGGCGCGGTCCCGCAGTCCGTCTGCGACCACCGACATGCGCAGTGCTTTGCCCATCGCCAGGCTGGCGCTGTAAATGGCACGCAGTTTGTCGTTCGTCGCGGCGCCATTCACGAAGCTGCGATGTATCTTGATACCGTCGAACGGGATGTCGCGCAGTCGTGCCAGCGTGGCGTGACCGGCTCCGAATTCACTGATGGTCAGGTGGAATCTTTTCAGCCTCAGCCGATTGAAGACATCGAGTTCGTTCGTCAGGTTGGCGATGATCTGGCTCTCTCTGACTTGGAAGACCACGCTGTCGGGTGGCATGTCCGCCTGCTGCGCGTAATTCATCACGACGTCCGGGAATCCCAGGTGGATCATGCTGGCAATCGACACCTCGACTGACAATTGCAGCGCCAGTCCGGATTCGCGCCACACCTTTGCCTGCGCGAACGCCGCCGACAGCGTGGCGCTGGTCAGTTCACCGATCATTCCATGCTGTTCGGCGACGCCAATGAACAGTTCGGCGCGCAGTGTCGCGCCGGCGTCGTTCGGCAGCAGAGGCATGACCTCCACGCCAACCAGGTCGCCGTTGGCGACGGCCACTATGGGCTGATAATGATTGATCAGTACGCCGTCGCAGAGCGCGGCGCGAAGGTCACCGGGACGTATCAGTTTGCGTTCCACCGGGACACGGCTCGCGCTGGTCTGCGCCCACTTGCCAATTCGGTCTGCCAGCGTCTTGGTGTCGAACGGCTTGGTCAGATGACCGAGCGAATGCATGCCATGCGCTATCACCAGCCTGTCGATTGAATCCAGGACGTACTGGTCTTCGCCGCTGACCAGGATCAGCGCACCCGCATAATGTCGGTCGGCGAGCCTGCGAATGAACTCGACTCCATCCATGCCGGGCATGTTGAGATCCAGCATGACCAGGTCCGGCAGCGTCTGCGTGGCTTCCAGTTCCTGCAGCGCGGCCTGTGCGCTGTCGTGCGTGGTTATTCCCGCGACGCCCAGTTGCGCCAGGGCACGGCGCAGCAACCCGAGCATGAAGGGTTCGTCATCGACTACCAGTACCGTTGGCGGAGGTGCGACGGACATTCGTCCACTCCAGATTCAGAGAATCCCGGCCGTTTCAGGCGTGTGGTTTAGCATGATCTGTGCCGTCCGCCGGAGGTCCCGTGTCTCCGAATGCGCAATGACACTGTGATGCCCCGCACAGTTCAAAGCGACCACAGCCTTCGAAATCCCGGTTGCCGCTAATCGCCCAGCAGCGACTCGCGCCGCACCCGATCTTTCCATTCGACCAGCCATGCGGGCAGACCGGCAGCGGGCATGGGCTTGGCAATGAAATAGCCCTGTGCCAGGTCGCAGTGCGTCTCGCGAAGATATTCCCAGTCAGCGCGATCCTCCACACCCTCGGCAACGACTTCCATCTTCAGCGCCCGTCCCAGCGCCAGGCTCGCGCTGTAGATGGCGCGCAGCGTCGGGTCCGTCGCGGCGCCGTGCACGAATCCGCGATCCACCTTGAGTTCATCGAAGGGGATATCCGCCAGCTTGGCAAAAGTGGAATGACCGGTGCCGAAATCATCGATCGACAGGCGGAAGCGCTTCAGCCGCAATCGATTCAGGACATCGAGCGCTACGGTCAGGTTGTCCATCAGGCGACTCTCCGTAACCTCCACGACGATGTGCTCCGGCGACACGCTTGCGGCGGCGGCCTGACCCGCCAGCAGGTCGGGAAAGCCGAGCGACTCAAGATTCTGCATCGAGACATTCACGGCGACCTGCAGCGCGAGCCCCTCGTCCAGCCATGCCTGACGCTGCGCGAGTGCGCCACTGAGCACGTTGCGGGTCAGATGGCCAATCAGGTCATGGGATTCGGCGATGCCAATGAACTGATCGGGGAACACGATTCCGGCAACGGGATGGCGCCAGCGTACCAGGGCTTCGACCCCGACCAGTTCGCCCGTGGCGACTGAAACCTTGGGTTGATAGTAGTTCAGCAACTGACCGTCCACGATGGCTGTGCGCACTTCATCGGCGCTGTAGTTGGCCCTCGCCACACGCGCCTCGCGCGGCGTCGCGGGTCGCCATCTCCCGAGCGCGGCGGATAGCGCGTCCTGCCTGAATGGTTTGTGAAGATGGCCGAGTGAAGTGATCCGATGTGTCTGCAGCAGTGTGTCTACCGATCGCAGGATATGCTCGTCCTCGGCGCTGACCACGATTACGGCGCCGCTGTAGCGTCGCTCCGCCAGGCGCCGCAGGAACTCGATGCCATCGAGATCGGGCATGTTGAGGTCCAGCAAGATCAGGTTCGGCGTCTGCGGGGCCTGATCGAGGTGTTGCAGCGCTTGCTGCGCACCAGCGCATAACACCACGCCGACGTGCCCCATTTGCTCCAGCATCCGCGCCAGCAGCCGCAGCATGAACGGTTCATCGTCGACCGCCATGAGCCTGATGGTGTCCTGCCCGGTCACGGGGCGTGGGCCTTCGCCAGGATGCCGGCGATGGCTGCATCGACCGCGGCCATCTCCGCATTGAAGGCAGGCAACTGCTCGTACAGCGCCGCGCCATCGCCCGCCTTGCCGGCACGCTCCAGGGCAGCGCAGAGCTCGCCCAGTTCAAGCGCTCCTACTGCGCGGGCCGACGATTTCAGCTTGTGCGCGGCAGCACCGGCAAGCTTGGATTGTCGTGCGGTGCACGCCGCGCGCAGCTCCGCGACGATTCGGGCTGCGCTTACCCTGAAATCCTGCAGCACCTCGTTTATGACGGCGGCATTATCGCCAACGAGCTCCTTGAGTACGCCTATGTCGACTGGCATCGCTACCGGTGTGGGTTGCAATGGCGCGCCGGCGTCGGCTGCGGGCGATCCTTGCGAGGCCGTGGCCTCCGGCATCCATTTTTCCAGCAATGCTCGGAGGTCGGCAAGCGGCAGTGGCTTGCTCGCATAGTCATCCAGGCCCGCGTCGCGACAGCGATCCGCCTCGCCCATTACGGTGTTGGCTGTCAGTGCGATGATCGGTATGCGCCTGGTGCCTGCTTCCGCGGCGCGTATCGCAGCCGTCAAC
>JAFEDW010000205.1 GCA_018241455.1 Pseudomonadota bacterium
GTCAATTTCAATCTCGCCCGGCAACTGCGCCTGGCCGAACGGCTCGGGTTCGGCGATCGCGACTGGCAGACGCTGGCGATCGCGCTCGGTACCGGCATGGCCGCGTGGCTGGCGTGGATTGCGTGGACGGTGCGCCGCGCCGCGCACGCCGCGCGCCCGGATGCGCTCGCGCTCGCGTGGCGCCGCATCGACCGGCGCCTGGCCCGCGCCGGCATGGCGCGCGCGCCGCACGAAACGGTGCTGGCCTTCTGCGATCGACTGGCGGCGGCGCAGCCGGCGGCGGCCGAGGCACTGCGGCCGCTGGCGCAGCGCTACACGCAACTGCGCTACGGGCCGCCGGCCGCGCCCGAAGAGCTGCGGGGCTTCCTGCGCGCCGCGCGTGCCTATCGTTGAATGCGCGGGTTGAATGCCCGGGGTCGAGCGCCCGGGCGGGCTTCAGTCCTGCGCGCGCGTGCGCCCCGCCGCATGCTGCGGCAGGCCGTCGTTCGGCCGGTCCCAGGCTGGCGCATCCTGCATCCAGATGTGATCGACCGGCACGACCTGCGAGGGCGCATCGAGGCTGCCGATCGTGATGTCGATTTCGCCCGGGCGCTGCGCGTTGCGGTAGGTCAACGGCGTGCCGCAACGGCCGCAAAACGCGCGCCACACCCCGCTCGACGAAGCGTACTCCCGCGGCGCGCCGCTCTCGTAAATGAGGTGCTGCTGCCGGACCGTGAGCCAACCGACCGCGTGCGCGCCGGCCGCGCGGCGGCAGGATTCGCAATGGCACAGCGTCGGCGGATACAGCGGTGCGCCACAGCGATAGCGGATGGCGCCGCACAGGCAGCGCCCGGTGCGCGTGTCGGAATCTGCATCGGCTGCAACCATGGATGGGTTCCTCGAGGACTGGCTCAGCCTGATTGTACGCGCGCTGGCACGCGCACCCGCCACAGCAGCAGCGCGCCGCCGCCGAACAGCAGCACAAGCGAGGAGACGCCGATGCGCGGACTGCCCGACAGCTTGCCGGTCACGCCGACCAGGATAGGCCCGAGGAAGGCGGCGAACTTGCCGAGCATGTTGTAGAAGCCGAAGTACTCGCCGGCGCGCTCGCGCGGGATCAGCTGCGAGAACAGCGAGCGCGACAGCGACTGCACGCCGCCCTGCACCAGCGCGACCATGACCGCCAGCGCGTAGAACTGCCAGGCGCTGCGCAAAAGCAGCGCCCAGACGGTGACGAACACGAACACTCCGAGCCCGATCAGGATCGCCGGCCGCGCGCCGATCCGGTCGCCGATGCGGCCGAACACGATCGCGGCCGGGAACGAGATGAACTGCACCAGCAGCAGCGCGCCGATCAGCGCCGATTGCGGCAAGCCGACATTGCCGCCGAAATCCACGGCCATCTGCTGCAGCGTGCCGATGCCGTCGATGTACAGCCAGTAGGCCAGCAGGAATCGCAATACGAGCGAATCGCGCAGGATCTTGCGCAGCGATGCGCGCAGCTCGGCCCAGCCGGCCGGCTCGGAGGTGGGCCGCGCCTCGGGCACGTGGCGATACAGCGGCCACGTGAACAACGCCCACCACAGCGCCACGTCGAGGAACACGACGCGCGTCGCGGCTGCGGCATCGGCGAGCCCGAACCAGCCGGGATGCTGCACCAGCAGCACGTTGAACACCAGCAACAGGCCGCCACCGAGATAGCCCGCGGCATAACCGTAGGCCGAGACGCGGTTCGACTCGGCCGGATGCGCCACCTGCACCAGCAGCGCATCCTGGAATGACGAGCCGCCATAGAAGCCGATCGAGGCGACGGCGAACACCGGTAGCGCCATCGCCCAGCCGCCCTTGCCGACGAGCGCGAGCATCGCGGTCGCCACGACGCCCAGCAGCGTGAACAGCCCGAGCCACAATTTGCGCTGTCCGCGCCGGTCCGCCAGCGCGCCCAACCATGGCGCCAGCAGCATGACCACCAGGCTGGCCGAGGAATTCGCGATGCCGAGGTACAGCGTCTTGTCGGCGATGGACAGGTCGGCCGCCCAGTAGCTCTTGAGCAGGATCGGGAAGAACGCGACCAGCACCGTGGTCGAGAAGGCGTGGTTGGCCCATGCGGTCAATGCCCAGGCGCGCTGCGCGCGCTGCCGTTCGACGGCGCCGATCCTCGGGCTCATGCGCCCTGGCCGGCCAGGTGCTCGCGCGTCTCGCTGAAGCGGATGTCTGGCCAGCGCTCGAGCGTCAGTTGCAGGTTGACGCGCGAGGGAGCGAGGTACACGAGCGCCCCGCTGTGGTCGCGCGCCAGGTTGTCGTGCGCCTTCACCTGGAACTCCTCGAGTTTGCGTTCATCGGCGGCGCTGACCCAGCGCACCGTGTGCACGTTGATCGGCTCGAATACGCACTGCACAGCGTACTCGTCGGCCAGGCGGAAGGCCACCACCTCGAACTGCAGCTGGCCCACGGCGCCGAGGATCAGGTCCGCATTGCGCAGCGGCTTGAACAACTGCGTCGCGCCTTCCTCGCACAATTGCGCCAGTCCCTTGGCCAGCGCCTTCATGCGCAGCGGATCCTTCAGCACGGCGCGGCGGAACAACTCGGGCGCGAAATCGGGAATGCCGGTGAACGCGAGCGGCTCGCCTTCGCTGAAGGAGTCGCCGATGTTGATCGTGCCGTGGTTGTGCAGGCCGATGATGTCGCCGGCGTAGGCTTCTTCCGCCTGCGCGCGATCGGCGGCCATGAACGTCAGCGCGTCGGCAATGCGCACTTCCTTGCGCAGCCGCGTGTGATAGATGCGCATGCCGCGCTGGTAGCGTCCCGAACACAGCCGCAGGAAGGCGATGCGATCGCGATGGCCGGGGTCCATGTTGGCCTGGATCTTGAACACGAAGCCGCTGAGCGCGCGCTCCAGCGGGTCGACGCTGCGCTCGCGCGTGGCGCGCGGCAGCGGCGCCGGTGCGTGTTCGACGAAGGCGCGCAGCAGTTCCTCGACGCCGAAATTACTGATCGCCGAGCCGAAGAACACCGGCGTCTGCTTACCCAGGCGATAGGCCGCGCGATCGAACGCGGCGGTCGCGCCGCGCACCAGCTCGATGTCGGCGCGGTAACTAGCATATGCGGCGCCCAGCAGATCGCGTGCCTCCGCGGAGTCGAGCCGGTCGATGATGCGGTTGCCGCCGACGCGGCCGCGCTCGCCCGCCTCGTAGACGTAGATGCGATCCTCGAGCAGGTGATAGATGCCGAGCAGCTCGCGCCCCATGCCGATCGGCCAGGTCACCGGCGTCGGATGGATCTTCAGCACCGCCTCGATCTCGTCGAGCAGTTCGATCGGCGCACGCCCATCGCGGTCGAGCTTGTTGACGAAGGTCATGATCGGCGTGTCGCGCAGCCGGCACACTTCCATCAGGCGGATCGTGCGCTGCTCCACGCCTTTCGCGCAGTCGATGACCATCAGCGCCGAATCGACCGCGGTCAGCGTGCGGTAGGTGTCCTCGGAGAAATCCTCGTGGCCGGGCGTGTCGAGCAGGTTGACGATGCAGTCACGGTACGGGAACTGCATCACCGAGCTGGTGATCGAAATGCCGCGCTGCTGCTCGAGCCGCATCCAGTCGGAGGTCGCATGGCGCGCCGCCTTGCGTCCCTTGACCGTGCCGGCCATCTGGATCGCTCCGCCGAACAGCAGCAGCTTCTCGGTCAGCGTCGTCTTGCCGGCGTCCGGGTGCGAAATGATGGCAAAGGTTCGTCGCTTGCTGATTTCGAGGGTGGTGGGATCAACATTCATCGTCATGGGGCGCCGGGTGCATGTTCACCGCCCATGATAACCGACGGCATTAGCGGTCGCCGTGTCCACCCGGCGCGCGCCGCAGCAATACGCGCGCGACCAACCCGCTGCGGTCGCCGCGGTTGCGCAGGCCCACGCGGCCGCCGAGCTGCTTGACCACGGTCTCGACCGTGGCGAGGCCGAGGCCATTGCCGGCGTCGCTTCGTCCCGGCACGGTATAGAAGCGCTCGAACACGCGGTCGAACTGGTCCGGCTCCAGGCCCGGACCCTCGTCGCGGATCTCGATCTGCACCATGTCG
>JAFEDW010000206.1 GCA_018241455.1 Pseudomonadota bacterium
CCGAACGGCGGCGAGGCGCGCGGCGGCGCGGCCAGCAGCAAGCTGTACAACATGATCAAGGGCGGCGGTGAATTCAGCGTCGAGCTGTGGGTGGCGCCGGCCAACGTGACGCAGGAAGACGCCTACATGGCGAGCTATTCCGGCGGCACGTCGGCGCGCAACTTCACCATGGGCCAGCACGCCTACCAGTACGAGATGTTCACGCGCTCGAGCGCGACCGATGCCAACGGCGCGCCGGCGCTGCTGACCAGCGATGCCGACCGCGACGCTCAGGCTTCACTGCAGCACGTCGTGCTCACCTACGACCCGGTCAACGGCCGGCGCCTGTACGTCAACGGCAACTACACCGGCGACATGGATGCCGAGAAGGGCGGCACGATCGGCAACTGGGACGACACCTTCGTGTTCCTGCTCGGCAACGAGACCTCGGGCAACCGCAAGTGGCAGGGCACGATCCGCTTCGCGGCGGTCTACAACCACGCGCTGACGCAGGAGCAGATCCAGCAGAACTTCGCCGCCGGCGTCGGCGAGCGTTACTTCCTGCTGTTCAATGTCAGTGCGCTGACCGGCATGAACGAGTCGTACGTGATGTTCGAGGTCAGCCGCTACGACAGCTACAGCTACCTGTTCGACAAGCCGACCTTCATCAGCCTCGATCCGGCCGCGACGCCCGGCAACATCCCGATCAAGGGCATGCGCATCGGCGTCAACGGCGCCGAGGCCGCGGTGGGCCAGGCTTATGCGCCGCTCGATACGACCGTGACCGACGCCAATTACACGGCGGGGGTTGGCCAGAAGCTCAGCACGGTTGGCACGGTCATCGCGCTGCAGAAGGGACCGGATTCCGACCTGTTCTTCCTCAGCTTCGACCAGATCGGCAGCGCCGTGCACGTGCGCACGCCGCCGGCGGCGCCGCAGCCGGCGACGCCAGCCGACAAGCCGGAGAGCTCGCAGCTGGGCGTGCGCGTGTTCAGCGAGATCAACGCCTCGATGTCCGCGATCACCGGCGTGTCCGAGAACGATCCGAACGTCAAGGCCACCTATGCGCTGGTCGAGCAGCAGCTGCCGAGCATCCCGACGATCGAATCGTTCGTGGCGTCGCACCAGGTGGGCGTCGCCCAGCTCGCGATCCAGTATTGCGATTCGCTGGTCGAATCGAACCAGGCCGCGAGTTTCTTCCCGGGCCTGAACCTGAACGCTGCGCCGGCCACGGCATTTGCCGATACCAGCGCGCTGATCGATCCGCTGCTGGCCAATGGCGTGGGCGTCAACCTCGCCACGCAGCCGGCTGACGCCGACGTGCGCGCCGAGCTCAACAGCCTGGTCACGCGGCTCAGCAGCTGCGGCGCCGGTTGCGCCGCCGACCGCACCAAGACGATCACCAAGGCGGCCTGCGCCACGGTGCTCGGCAGCGGCGCCCTCCTGATCAAGTAGACGCGAGCACCAGGACAACGAGGCTGAACATGAAGATCCGACGCAACAAGCCCCTGGGGTTGAACGATCCGCTGCGGCACCCGGACCATCCGGCGCCGCTGACGCGGCGCGATTTCCTCGGGCGCGGTTTGATTACCGGCGGCGTGACGATGATCGGCGCCTCGGCCTTCAGCCTGTTCGCGGATCCGCGCGCCGCGTATGCCGCGCTGTCGCCGGATATCGCGGCGCTGAAGAACTCGCCGTGCAACATCGTGCCGGGCGCGGGCAAGATCCCGTTCATCTGCTTCGACCTTGCGGGCGGCGCCAACATCGCCGGCTCGAACGTGCTGGTCGGCGGGCAGGGCGGGCAGCTCGATTTCCTGTCGACCGCGGGCTACAGCAAGCTGGGGCTCCCGGGCAACATGACGCCGAACACCTCGATCGGCGCCGGCAGCTTCGTCGACCAGCAGCTGGGCCTCGCATTCCACGGCGACAGCGCATTCCTGCGCGGCATCCTGACGCGCACCGCGGTCACGACGCGCGCCAACGTCAACGGCACCGTGATTCCGGCGCTGAGCCAGAACGACACCGCCAACAACCCGCACAACCCGATGTACGGCATCTATTCGTCCGGCGCGCTCGGCGACCTGCTGGCGCTGATCGGTTCCGACAACTCCGACTCGGGCGGCAACTCGATGGCGCCGTCCTACATGATGGACGCGACCGCGCGGCCGACCAAGGTCGACCAGTCATCGGATGTCACCGGCCTGGTCGATACCGGCAAGCTGGTTGGCCTGCTCAACCAGGCCGATGCCACCGCGGTACTCGAGTCGATGGAGCGCATCAGCAAGAAGAAGCTCGACAATTCGACGCTGCGCACCGATCCCACTGCCGATGCGGTGGTCAAGGACCTCGTGCAGTGCGGCTACGTCAAGGCGGCGGACCTCGCCGACCGCTACGGCAACGCCAAGCAGGCGCTCGATCCGGACATCGATGCCAACATCGTCGGGCCCAGCGGCATCTTCACGCAGGCCGAATACGACGGCGATTCCGAGCTGCGCAAGACCGCGGCCGTCATGAAGATGGTCGTCAATGGCTACGCGGGTGCGGGCACGATCGAATTGGGCGGATTCGATTACCATACCGGCGACCGCGCGACCGGCGAGCTGCGCGATTTCCGCGCCGGCGTGTGCATCGGCGCCTGCCTCGAGTACGCCGCGCGCCGCCACATGCCGCTGATGATCTATGTGTTCAGCGACGGTTCGTTGTCCTCGAACGGCATGATCGACAACTCGGCCGATGGACGCGGCAAGGGCGTATGGACCGGCGACAACCAGTCGACCGCGTCGGCATTCTTCCTCGTCTACAGCCCGACCGGACCGATCACGGCGATCAGGAACCAGATCGGCTACTTCACCTCGGACGGTTCGGTGGTCAGCACCGGAAGCCCGGCGGCCAACGCCGTGAACCTGTTGGCCGAAATGGTAGTGCTCAATTACATGGCGCTGCACGGCCAGGAAGGCGCGTTCCAGACGATGCACTGGGCAAGTGGTGTCAGCACCGGCCTCGGCAGCAGCGGCAGCTACGCCAACCTGATCGGCCTGCCGCAGATCGTCTCCGGTCCCGTCGCGCCGAGCTGAGGCCGCTTTCCCGCGGCGAGCACCCGAGCCAGCGAGCGCGTGCGAGCGAGCTTCGCTGTCGCGCATTGCCGACGGTCCCGGTGGTTCCGAAGTCGGCGCAGTTCACGCATCCTTCAACGTTCGCGAGCCGCGCGCCGTGTGACCGGGGTCATACGGCGACCATGCGCCTATCGCTTCCGGAGCACAGATGATGTCAAATGGGCGCAAGGAGTCACCGGTGATCCGCACTATTGGACGCGCAGGCGTGCTGGCCGTGCTGGCCGCGGTACTCGGCAGCAGCGCGTTGCCCGCCGCCACGATCATCGGCGAGGCGGCGCCCGATTTCGCGCTGCCGGCAGCGGGCGGGGGCAACGAGCGCCTGTCCGAGCATCGCGGCGAGGTGGTGCTGATCGCCTTCTGGAGCAGTGGCTGCGCCGTCTGCGCCGCGCAGCTCGATGCGCTGGGCCAGCTGCAGACGACCTACCGCTCGGCCGGGCTGGTCACGCTGGCGGTCAGCGTCGACGACGACATGCAGCGCGCGCTGCGCTATGCGAACGCGCACCCGGCGCGCTTCCCGCTGCTGCTGGATCGGCGCAAGGATGTCAGCCGGGCGTTCCGCATCGACCGCCTGCCGACGCTGGTGCTGATCGACCGCCGCGGCCGGGTGCGGTACATGGTGGCGGACTATCGCCGTACTGATAACTCGTACGTCGCGCAAGTGCGCGAGTTGCTCGATGATCCGCTGTAGACCGTGCCCCCTTGGAAACCGCAAGCCCAACGGACCTTTCAACATGAGAATTGCACACGACCGCCGGCGAGTCGCCGCATTGCCCGCCCTGGCGCTGGCGACGTTGCTGGCGCTGGGCTACGGCCTGGCCCCGCACATCGCGATGGCTGCCGATGCGGCCACCGAGGCGCCAGCCGCGACCGAGGCGGCGGCTCCTGCGCCGGCGCCGGGTACACCCGCCGCCGATACCGGCACGCGCGCGCTCGACG
>JAFEDW010000207.1 GCA_018241455.1 Pseudomonadota bacterium
GTGCGGTCAGTTCCTGCCACACTTCGTGCAGTTGCGCGGTCGCGACCTGCAGCACGACACCGCACTCTTCGCTGAACAACTGCGCCAGCGCCGAACCGCGCGCCGGATCGAGCGTCACCTCGAAGCCGCAGCGACTGGCGAAGGCCATCTCGGCGAGCGTCACCGCCAGGCCGCCGTCGCCGCGGTCATGGTAGGCGAGCACCAAGCCGCGCACGCGCAACGCCGCCAGCGCGATCGAAAACCGCCGCAGCAGATCCGGATCGTCGACATCCGCCGGCGCGCCGCCCTGCGCCCCATAAACCTGCGCGAGCGCCGAGGCGCCGAGGCGATTGCGGCTTTCGCCGAAATCGACGAGCAGCAGCGAAGTCGGCCCGGCATCGAGGCGCAGCAGCGGCGTCAGCGAGCGGCGCACGTCGCCGACCGGCGCGAACGCCGACACGATCAGCGACACCGGCGCGACGACTGCATGCGGCTGCCCATCCTGCTGCCAGGCGGTCTTCATCGACAGCGAATCCTTGCCGACCGGGATTGCGATGCCGAGCGCCGGACAGAACTCCTCGCCGACGGCGCGCACGGCCGCGTACAAGGCCGCGTCTTCGCCCGGCTCGCCGCAGGCTGCCATCCAGTTCGCCGACAACCGGATGTCCCCCAGCGCCGCGACATCGGCCGACAGGATGTTCGTGACCGCTTCGCCGACCGCCAGCCGCGCCGAAGCGGCCGCATCGAGCACGGCCACCGGCGTGCGCTCGCCCATCGCCATGGCTTCGCCCGTGTGGTGACGGTAGTCGCTGAGCGTGACGCCGGCATCGGCCACCGGCACCTGCCAGGGGCCGACGAACTGATCGCGGCTGATCAGCCCGCCGACGGTGCGGTCACCGATCGTGATCAGGAAGGTCTTGTCGGCCACCGCCGGGAGCCGCAGCACGCGATACAGCGCTTCGCGCAGGTTGACGTCGGCGAACTCGCCGCTGGTCGGCGCCGGCGGCGGCAGAGTGCGCACGTCGCGGCGCATTTGCGGCGGCTTGCCGAGCAGCGCTTCGACCGGCATGTGCACGGCATCCGATTTCAGCAACGGATCGCTTACGATCAGTTCGCCGTCGGCGGTGGTCGTGCCGATCACCGCATAAGGGCAGCGCTCGCGTTGCGCAATCGCGGCGAAGCGCGGCAGCCCATCCGGGCGCAGCGCGAGCACGTAGCGCTCCTGCGCTTCGTTGCACCAGATCTCGAGCGGCGACATGCCCGGCTCGGCGCTCGGCACGGCGCGCAGGTCGATGCGCGCGCCGCGCGCGCTGTGCGCGACGGCTTCCGGCACGGCGTTGGCGAGCCCGCCCGCGCCGACATCGTGGATCAGCTCGATCGGATTCGCGGCGCCGAGCGCCCAGCAGGCGTCGATGACTTCCTGCGCGCGCCGCTGCATCTCCGGATTGCCGCGTTGCACGGAGGCAAAGTCGAGCGCCTCGGTGCTGGTGCCGCTCCCCATCGACGAGGCCGCGCCTCCGCCCAGGCCGATCAGCATCGCCGGTCCACCGAGCACGACCAGCTGCGCGCCGATCGACACCTCGCCCTTCAGCGCGTGCATGCGGCGCACGTTGCCGAGTCCGCCGGCGATCATGATCGGCTTGTGGTAGCCGCGCGCGCGGAATGGTGCATCGCCCGGCTGCCGCTGCTCGAAAGTGCGGAAATACCCGCAGATGCCGGGCCGCCCGAACTCGTTGTTGAAGGCCGCCGCGCCGATCGGTCCATCGAGCATGATTTCCAGCGCCGTCGCGATGCGCTGCGGCGAACCGATGCTCTGCTCCCACGGCTGCTCGTGCCCGGGGATGCGAAGATGCGAGACCGAGTATCCGACCAGCCCCGCCTTGGGTTTTGCGCCCAGCCCGGTCGCGCCCTCGTCGCGGATCTCGCCGCCGGCGCCGGTCGAGGCGCCCGGGAACGGCGCGATCGCGGTCGGATGGTTGTGCGTCTCGACCTTGATCAGGATGTCGATCGGCTCGTCGCTCCCGCGGTACACGCCGGTGGCGGCATCGGGAAAATATTTCGTGCCCATCGGGCCGGCAAGCACCGCGGCATTGTCACGATAGGCCGACAGCACGCCGGCCGGCGCGAGCGCATGCGTGTTGCGGATCATCGCGAACAGCGACTTCGGCTGCGCGACGCCGTCGATGACGAACTCGGCGTTGAAGATCTTGTGGCGGCAGTGCTCCGAGTTCGCCTGCGCGAACATCATCAGCTCGACGTCGGTCGGATCGCGCTGCAGGCGCCGGAAGGTCTCGAGCAGGTAGTCGATCTCGTCGTCGGCGAGCGCGAGCGCCAGCTCGCGGTTGGCGGCGACCAGCGCGGCGCGCCCGCCCGCGAGCGACACGTGCCGCAGCGGCGTGGGCACGGCGCTGCTGAACAGCACGCCAACCTCCGCGACGCCGGCCAGCACGGCCTCGGTCATGCGATCGTGGAGCGCTGCGCCGAGCACTGCCGCCGGCGCGCCGGCGACGCCGTCGAGCCGGTACTGGATGCCGCGCTCGATGCGGCGCACGAAATCCAGGCCGCACACCTTCGCGATGTCGGTGGCCTTGCTCGACCACGGTGAAATCGTGCCTGGGCGCGGCACTACCAAAAGGGTGCCGGGACCTTCAGTCAACCGGGCCGCGCCATCGAGCGAGAGCAGGCGCTGCAATTGCGCGCGCTGCGCGGCGTCAGGCGGCGCAGGCGTGTCGGCGATGTAGACGTAGCGCGACTGGAGCCCGTGCACGCCCGCATCGATGCGCTGCAGCCGGTTCAGCAGCTGGACGCGCCGGAACGCCGAGGCGGCCGGCGCGCCGGGCAGGATCAGAACCATCTATTTCCGCGGGCCGGAGTCACCGGCCGGGGTGGAAAATGCAGGCGCCGGAAACGAGGCGATATTGCTGCCCTCGAGCGCCATGATCTTGCTGACGCCTTGCTTGCGTACCTCGTCGATGCGCACCACCGACTGCACCGGCAGGAAACTGCGCTTGACGCCGGCGAATTCGGTCTTGATACGCTCCTCGCCCGGATCGAGCACGACGGTGGAGCGCTCGCCGAAAACCAGCTCCTCGATTTCGACGAAGCCCAGCAGGCTCCCGTGGCTGACCTTGCGGGCATACACTTCGTAAACCTTGCCCTGGTTCACGAACATAATCTTGAAGATGTGATTGGATGCCATCTGTATCCGGTTGCCGGAGCCCGATTGGGCCCCGCCGGTCTATTATATTGAGTCGACACCCCTTTTGCCGAGGATCGGGCCGATGGCGTTGCGCCTGACCGTCATTAGCGAGCAAAGCACCGCGCTCGGCGAGCGCGCCCGCGCTCTCGTCGATGTCATCGATGCGGTCTCGCACATCATGCTCAAGGTGACCAGTTACGTGATGCTGTTCGCGCCGCTGGCCGTGTTCGGCGCGCTCGCCGCGACCGTGGCGCAGAAGGGGCTCGGCATCCTGAACGTGTATGGCCTGTTCATGGGCGAGTTCTATTTCGCGCTGCTGGTGCTGTGGGGCGTGTTGATCGTGCTGGGCGGCCTGGTCATCGGCCGCCGCATCCTGCACCTGGTCCGCGGCGTGCGCGACCCGCTGCTACTGGCCTTTTCGACCGCGAGTTCCGAAGCCGCCTACCCGAAGACGCTCGAGCAGCTCGAACGCTTCGGTTGCAGCAACCGCATCGCCAGCTTCGTGCTGCCGATCGGCTATTCGTTCAATCTCGACGGTTCGATGATGTATTGCACCTTCGCCAGCCTGTTCGTTGCCCAGGCCTATGGCATCCAGCTGTCAATCGGCCAGCAGCTGCTCATGCTGGCAACGTTGATGCTGACCTCGAAGGGCATGGCCGGCGTGCCGCGCGCCTCGCTGGTCGTAATTGCCGCCACGTTGCCGCAGTTCAATATTCCGGAAGGCGGGCTGCTGCTGCTGCTCGGCATCGATCATTTCCTCGACATGGGCCGTTCCGCGACCAATGTCGTCGGCAACAGCGTGGCCGTCGCG
>JAFEDW010000208.1 GCA_018241455.1 Pseudomonadota bacterium
CGGCGCGCGCGCAGCTGGGCGCGGTACGCGGCGCATGAAATATCGTAGACGCGGCGGAAACCGCGCGACACCGTGGCCGGTGCGAGGCCGCGGGATTCGGCCCATTCGCTCAGCGACAAGTGTGGTTGCCGCCGCATGTCCTCGGCCAGCAGGTCAGGCCAATCAAGCGCCGCGAATTTGACCGGCTCCAGCGCGGACAGCAGCAGCGCACAGGCCTGGTCGTGGTCCTGTTCTGCCAGGCGGACGATCGCATCGGGGTCGCGCACGCGGCACAGGTCGGCCGGAATCTCGGCCCAATCAGGCAGCGCGATGTTGACCGTCACGGCGCCCGTGCCCGCGATGTGGTCGCAATGCGCATCGAAGGGCCCGTGGCAGATCACATCGCCGGCGCGCACGCGGTGCCGCCCGCAGTCACCGGCCTCTTCGTAGCCGCCCGCGAGCACGATGCAGGCATAGCCGTGCTCGTGGCGATGACGTGGCAGGACCGCGTGGCTGGACCAGAGCTCCGGGCCGGATGTGATCGGCGTAAAGGCGGTCGACAAGCTTGAAGCCCCTGTAATCCTGCGGTCAGGCGCGAGACGCGCATGCGGTTGGAGGGCGCCGCCGCGCCGCGCGTTTGCATGCCTCGGCCGGAACGCTCTCCGGGCTTAGGACGGGAACGCCGCCTCCAAGTTCCGGATTTCCTCCGGCGTCAGCTGCAGCGACAACGCGGCGGCATTCTCCTTGGTATGCTCCGGGGAGCCCGACTCGGGAATCGCGATGACCTTGCCGCTGCGGATGACCCAGGCCAGCGCCACGGCCGCGGCCGAGCAACCGTGCGCGGCGCCGATCTGCTTCAGCGTGTTGTCGCCGATGACCAGGTGGTGGTCGCCGCCGAGCGGGGAGTAGGCCATGACCGGCATGTTGTGCTGCGCGCACCAGGGCAGCAGGTCACGTTCGATGCCGCGGTTGTTGAGGCTGTAGGGCACCTGGTTAGTGGCGCAGCGCTTGCCGTCGGGCACGCGGAACAAGTCGTCCATTTGCCCGACGTCGAAATTCGACACGCCCCAGGCGCGGATTTTCCCGGCGGAACGCAACTGCTCGAACGCGGCCACGACGCCGGGAAATTTCGCGCTGGGAATGGGCCAGTGCAGCAGGTACAGGTCGATGTGATCGGTGCCCAGGCGGGCGAGGCTCGCGGCGCAGGCGCGCGCGATGCCATCGCCGGCCACTTCATCGCCTTCGACCTTCGTGACCAGGGAGATCTTGTCGCGCCGCCCGGCAATCGCCTTGCCGATGAATTGCTCGGAGCGGCCGCGGCCGTAGTTGCCCGAGGTGTCGACCAGCGTCATCCCGAGTGACACGCCGGAGTTCAGCGCCTCGGTTTCGACGGCCACCGGGTGCCTGTCTTGTCCCAGGTGCCAGGTGCCCTGGCCAACCGCCGGCACGACGGTGCCGTCCGGGAAGCGCACCATGCGCCGCAGCGGCTCGGGTGCGGCAGGCTGCGCGCTGCTGATCGAGCTGAGTGCGGGCAACGTCAGTGCGAACGCCGCGCAGCGCGCATTGAACTGGCGCCGGCTCAGCAGATGCTCGTTCATGGCCTGGTCTCCTGTACTCGCCTTGCCCGGCGGGAATTGTAGTCCCTCGGGTACACTATGGTGATGAATAAGAACACGAGTATCAGGGCGACGATGGTTGGCCTCGCGATCGCGCTGTTCGCAGGCCCGATATTCCTGGCCGCCTACCGCGCCATCGGGGGCGAGAGCCGCTCGGACGGCCAGGTGATGATGCGCGAACTCGGCGTGCTGCTGATCGTCGCCTTGTTGCTCTGGCTGATCAAGTCGTGGGAGTCCCTGCCGCTCGGCTCGATCGGCCTGCAAGCCGATCGCGTCGGCCGCTCGGCGCTGCGCGGAGGCTTGCTGGCATTGCTGCTGTTGGTGGTGACGGTGGGGCTGTACTTCTTGCTGCGAGGGCTCGGCATCCACCTCGGCAAGGAATCACCCGGTGCGTTCCATCCGAGCCTGCCGGTGGTGGCCTTCATCATGCTCAGGGCAGGCATCGCGGAGGAAATCTGCTATCGCGGCTACGCGATCGAGCGGTTGCAGGGCCTGACCGGCAAGGCATGGTTGGCGGGCTTGCTGCCGCTGCTGGTATTCGCGATCGCGCACTATCGGCAGGGCATGGGCGGCATCATTGCGGCCTTCGTGCTCGGCGGCATCATGACGATCTTCTACATGCGGTACCGCGATCTCGTCGCAAACATCGTGGGCCACAGCGTGGCCGACCTGGTGCTCAATGTCGGCTTGCCGCTCGCCGGTGCCGGCTAGCTGACGACGCCATCGGTGCGGCTGTTCTCGTAGCGCCGGCCGAGCAGCCAGGCGACGGGGAACCAGACGGCTGAAACCGCCACGCCAAAGATGGCGAGACCCAGCACGCCGTACGGGAGTATGAAGGCGCTGACCCAGGCCGAACTGAAGTCGCCGAAGCGGTAGACGACCGTGTCGATGACGTTCTTGGCCTTGTAGCGGCTGTCCTGGCCGACGGCGGTGAACAGCATCTCGCGCGCCGGCTTGGCGATCGCGTACTCGGCCACGCGCCGCACGATCTGCATGCCGCCGAGCACCAGCAGCACCGGCGAAAATGCGATCGCCAGGAACGCCAATATCATGATGATCGGGTTCAGCAGCAGGCCGGTGCCGACGCCGAAGCGTGCGATCAGCCGGCCGGTGCCGAACAGCTGGATGAGCAGCGCGCAGCTATTGACCGCCAGGTCGATCTGGCCGTACGCCTGCGTGCGCGCGTCACGGCTGGCGAATGCGTGCGTGATCAGTTCGCCGAGCTGGAAATAGACGATCGTCGAGATCCATGTCATCAGCAGCAGGAACAGCGCGAGCAGCAGCAGGAACCGCGACTGCAGCAACAAGCGAAAACCGTCGAAGGGATTGCCGGGCAGCGCTCGCGCCAGGCTGCTGCGTTGTGCTTCGCCGCCCGCTGCGAGCAGGCGTTCCTTCTCCGCAGCCAGCGCGCGCACCACCAGCGCGGTCGCCGCAAAGCCGGCCGCGCCGATCAGCACCAGGTTGTGGTTGCCGATGCGCGTGGCCAGCAGCGTGGCGGCCGCGGGTCCCGCGATGCCGCCCAGCGTGCCGCCGGCCGCGATGAATCCAAACAGGCGCTTCGCCTGGCTGCGCGAGTAGAGGTCGGCCATGAAGCTCCAGAACACCGAGATGATCAGCAGGTTGAAGGTGCTGACCCACACGTAGAAGCTGGCGGCGACCGCGCGTTCCTGCCGGCCGCCGGCAAACAGCGCGTAGAACAACAGCATCGTGACCGCAACGAAGAGATAGACCCAGGGCAGGAAGCTCGCGAGCCTGATGCGCGAGGCCAGGCCCGAGTACAGCGGGGCAAAGACGAGGCTTGCCAGCAGCGTCGCCGTGAACAATTCCTGCAGATGCGCCACGCCGTAGACGGTGCCCATCGCGTCGCGCACCGGTTTGACCAGCGAGTAACTGCCGAACAGCAGGAAGAAATACAGGACGCTCAGGGCGACGGCGCGCTTCTCATGCGGCGCAACCTGTTTCATGTTTCCTTCCTTGCGGCCCGGCTGCCCGCGCGGCGAAGTCGTTCATACCCACGGCCGAGAGAGACCGCGACCGCACCCCAGACGATCGAAGCGCCGACGCCGAGCGCGACGGTGCCGCCGAGGCCGTAACCCAGTGCCCGCATGCCGCCCTGCATCCACGCCGAACTGACATCACCAAAGCGGTACACGACCGTATCGATGACGTTCTTCGACTTGTAGCGGTCGACCTGCTCGACAACGGTGAAGCACATTTCGCGGCTCGGCCGCGCGATGGCGTATTGGGCCACGCGACGTACCACCTGCAGCGCCTGGACCATGAACAGCGTGGGCGAGAACGCCGTGGCCGCGAAAGCACCGATCATCAGCAGCGGATTGAGCACCAGGCCCGCGGTCACGCCGAATCGGCGCACGTAGCGG
>JAFEDW010000209.1 GCA_018241455.1 Pseudomonadota bacterium
GCGCGCGTTCGATCGCGGCGCGCGCCAGCGCCGGCCAGGCCTGCAGCACTTCCAGCACGTCCGGCAGTCCGCGGCGCAGCTGCCGCCACAGCGCGCGCGGGCTCATGCGTTCGCGCTTCCAGGCGCGCAGGACCGGCGCGGCGGTCTTCCAGATGTCGAGATCGGGATAGAGCTGGCGGCCGAGCCCTTCGACGTTCAGCAGCGTCTTCTGCAGCAGGATCAGCTGCGGCTGGATCTGCCCATCGAAGCGCTGCAGCGCGGCGAACAGCCGCAGCAGCACCGTGCCGAAGGAGATCTCGCGCAGCGGCCGGTCGAAGATCGGCTCGCAGATCGTGCGCACCGCCGATTCCATCTCGTCGACGCGCGTGGCCGGCGGTACCCAGCCGCATTCGATGTGCAGCTGCGCGACGCGACGGTAATCGCGGTCGAACACGGCGAGGAAGATCTCGGCCAGGTAGCGCTGGTCGCGCTCGGCGAGCGTGCCGACGATGCCGAAGTCGACCGCCGCGTAACGTGGCGCTTGCGGATCATCGACGATGACGAAGATGTTGCCGGGATGCATGTCGGCATGGAAGAAGTTGTGGCGGAACACCTGCGTGAAGAAGATCTCGACACCGTTTTCCGCCAGCCGTTTGAAGTCGGTGCCACGCGCGCGCAGCTGCCCGAGGTCGCCGATCGGCACGCCGCGGATGCGCTCCATGACCATGACGTCGCCGCGGCACAGGTCCCAGTGCACTTCCGGCACGTACAGCAGCGTCGAGCCGGCGAAGTTGCGCTTGAGCTGCGAGGCGTTGGCCGCCTCGCGCATCAGGTCGAGCTCGTCGAGGATCGTCTGGCGGTACTCGCGCACCACCTCGATCGGGCGCAGGCGCCGCGCCTCCGGCCACCAGCGCTGCGCCAGCACCGCCATCGCCTGCATCACCTCGAGGTCGCGGCCGATCTGCGCGCGCATGCCCGGCCGCAGCACCTTGACGACCACTTCGCGCCCGTCGCGGCGGCGCGCGAGGTGCACCTGCGCGATCGACGCTGCCGCCAGCGGCTCGACGGTGAAACTCTCGAACACCTCATCGAGCTTGCGACCGTAGCTGCGCTCGAGCCCGGCACGCGCGAGCTCGCCCGGGAACGGCGGCACGCGGTCCTGCAGTTTCGCCAGTTCATCGGCGATGTCGAGCGGCAGCAGGTCGCGGCGCGTCGAGAGCGCCTGGCCGAACTTGACGAAGATCGGCCCGAGTTCCTCGAGCGCCAGCCGCAGCCGTTCGCCGCGCGTGGCGCCGCGACGCCGCTGGAACCAGGTCCACGGCGAGAGGTAGAACAGGAAACGCAACGGCCGGTACAGGTGCGTCGCGCGCACGTAGTCATCGAGGCCGTGGCGCACCAGCACGCGCTGGATCTCGAGCAGGCGGCCAACCACGCGGATCTTCAAGACTGGCCTCGCCGGGTCGAGTGGTCCGCCGCGTCGGCCCCGGTCGGCGCCAGCGCGTCGAGCCGCTCGGCCAGCCGCGCGAGGCGCGCCTCGGCAGCCGCGGCTTGCGCGCGCAGCGCTTCGATGCCGGCGATGTGATTCTCCGCCTCGGCGCGCGGCACCAGGTCGCGGCTTTCGTGCGCGAGATAATCGGCGGCGTTGCGCGCGAACGATTCGCCCGCGGCGCGGCCCCAGTCGTTGAGCGCACCGAGTGCGCGCGCCGCCAGGTGCGCCGGGATGCGCCCGATAACGCCGCCGGCGAGCGCTTCCGGGTCGGGGCGCAGCAGGCGCGCGAGCGCCTGGAATTGCCGCATCAGGTCTTCATCGCCGGTGACGGCGATGGTGCCTTGCGCGAGCGCCGCGTCGGTGTCGCCACGCGCCAGCGCCAGCAGCGCCAGCGGGCCGCCGGCCACCGTCACGTCGGCCGGGGCGCCCGCCGCGGCCGAGTACTGCAGCGCGCCGTCGGCAGCGGCCAGGCACAGTGGTCCCGGGAAGCCGGTGACGTGGAGCTCGATACGCCGGCCCTCGAGCGCGGCGCACAGTTCGCGCGCGCGCGGCGAGTCCGCGAGTGCGCGTGCGAGATAGCCGTTGACCTGTGACTCGAACATCGCCTCGCTGCGCCTGGTGTCAGCAGGCCCTAGATCCGGTAGCCGCGGTGGACGGCGACGATGCCGCCCATCAGGTTGTGGTAGCGGCACTCGGCCAACCCGGCCTCGCGCAGCATCGCGAGCAGCGTTTCCTGGTCCGGATGGCGACGGATCGATTCGGCCAGGTAGCGGTAGCTGTCGGCATCGCCTGCGACGACGCGGCCGAGGAGTGGCAGGAGGCGGAATGAATACGCGTCGTAAAGGCTTTGCAAAGCCGGCGTAGTTGGTTTCGAGAATTCCAGCACCAGCAGCTGGCCGCCGGTCTTCAGCACGCGGCGCATCTGGCTAAGCGCGCGCGCCTTGTCGGTGACGTTGCGCAGGCCGAATCCGATCGTCACGCAATCGAAGCTGCCGTCGGCGAAGGGCAGCGCCTCGGCATCCGCCTGTACGCACAGCACGTTGCCGACCAGCCCCTCGTCGATGAGCCGGTCGCGGCCCGCGCTGAGCATCGTGGCGTTGATGTCTGAAAGCATCACGAGGCCGGAGCGCCCGACCTGTCGCGCCAGTCCAACAGCCAGGTCGCCGGTGCCGCCGGCCACATCCAGCACCCGGTCGCCGGTCTTCAGCCCGGTCAGCGCCAGCGCAAACTGCTTCCACAGCCGGTGCGCGCCGCCCGACATCAGGTCGTTCATCAGGTCGTAGCGGCTCGCGACCGAATCGAAAACCGCGCGCACTCGGCCGGCTTTATCCGCTATCGGCACCTGTTCGAAGCCGAAATCCGTGGTTTGTGGTTCGCCTTGGCTCAATCGATCGCTCCGCTGCGGTAGCCGCGCATTCTATGGATGTTGATGCGCACACGCTGCGCCGCTGAAAATTGTATGCGCTGCATCAGAAAACTATTTTCACGCGCCTGTATCATTTTGGCTGCAGTTGTTTAAAATCCCCGTCCGGTTGGTAACCCAAAGGGGCCAATCAGTGGGGGTCTTGTCAGGAATTGGCCGGGTGAATAACCCGGCCTTTCTTTTTCTGCGGAGGCGCCTACCCATCTCCCCTTGCAACTCCCGCGCTTTCCAGACGCTGCAGATAGCTGTGCCAGCGCGTCTCCTGTTGGGTGCCAAGTTCGTGCAGGTACTTCCACGTGTACAGCCCGGTGTCGTGCCCGTCGTCGAACACCAGGCGCACGGCGTAGTGGCCGATCGGTTCGACCGCGCGGATGCCGACTTGCTGCTTGCCGGCCACCAGCACGCCTTCGCCCGCGTTATGTCCCTGCACCTCCGCCGACGGCGAATGCACGCGCAGGTATTCGGCCGGCAACTCGAAGCGTGCGCCGTCGTCAAACGACACATCGAGCACGCGCGAACGCGCATGCAGGCGAATCTCGACGGCGACGGGTACACTCATGGTGTCTAGTCACACACAGCGGCCAATGAACCCTACCGATACCACAAATCCAGACCATTATCATCGTGTTGTAGATTGCCAGTGGGCCTGTCCCGCGCACACCGACGTGCCGGAGTACATCCGCCTGATCTCGCAGGGACGTCATACCGACGCCTACCTGCTGAACCGCGAATCGAACGTCTTCCCCGGCATCCTCGGTCGGGTCTGCGATCGTCCGTGCGAGCCGGCCTGCCGGCGCGGGCGCGTCGAGGAGAAGCCGGTGGCGATCTGCCGCCTGAAGCGTGTCGCCGCCGACCTGAAAGGCGAGCTGACCGGGCGCGTGCTGCGCGGTCCGTTCGAGCCCAACGGCAAGCGTGTCGCCTGCGTCGGCGCCGGCCCCGCTTCGCTGACGCTCGCGAATGACCTGGCGCCGCTCGGCTACGAGGTCGTGATCTTCGAGCGGCTCGGCACGCCGGGCGGCCTGATGCGCAGCAATATTCCCTCGTTCCGCCTGCCCGCGACCGT
>JAFEDW010000020.1 GCA_018241455.1 Pseudomonadota bacterium
ATCGGCGGCGTGTGCGGCGGACTCGGCGCACACACCGGGCTCCCATCGTGGGCCTGGCGCGTGATCTTCTGCGCGAGCGTGTTCTACTTCGGCATCGGCCTGCTGTTCTACCTGCTGCTGTGGATTTTCATCCCGAGCGACCACTCGGCGGCCGGGCCGCCGGCCGCACCGCCGCCGGCGCGCTGAATCGCGCATGGCGCAAGTCGACCTGCTCCGCTTCCTGTTGCTGGCGGCGATCTGGGGCTCCTCGTACATGTTCATGCGCATCGCCGCGCCGGGCTTCGGTCCGCTGCCGCTGGTGATGCTGCGGCTCGGCGGCGCCGCGCTGTTCCTGCTGCCGTGGCTGCTGCGGCCACCGGTGCGGCCGCTGCTGCGGCAGCACGTGCCGGCTTTGTTCCTGGTCGCCGCACTGAACTCGGCGGTGCCGTTCAGCCTGCTGGCGTTCTCGATGCTGCGGCTCCAGGCCGGCTTCTGCGCGATCCTCGGCGCGACCGTGCCGATGTTCGCGGTGGCCATCGACGCCTTGTGGTGGCGGCATGCGCTGCCACCGGGCCGGCTGTTCGGACTCGCGCTCGGCTTCATCGGCGTCACGGTGCTCGCCTGGGATCATTTCGATTTCAGCGCCGGCGGCACGGGCTGGGCGGTGCTCGCGACGCTGGCGGCGTCGGCCTCCTATGCCTGCGCCGCGCACTACGGCCGCCACCGCTTCGCCGGCCAGCCGCCGATGCTGCCGGCCGCAGGCAGCATGCTGGCCGCGGCCATCATGCTCGCGCCCTTCGGCCTCGCGAGCTGGCCCGCCGCGAAATTGCCGCCGCTCGACTGGTTCGCGGTGGCCGCGCTCGCGGTCGTGTGCACGGCCTGCGCCTACCTGCTGTACTACAAGCTGATCATGCGCATCGGCGCGACCGCACTGACCGGCGTCACTTTCGTGATCCCGGTGTTCGGCGTGCTGTGGGGCGCGTTGTTCCTGCACGAGGCGATCACGCTGCGCATCGTGGTGGGCATGGCCGTGACGCTGCTGGGCACTGCCTTCACGACCGGGCTGATCGCCGCGCCGCGTGCAACCGCGCGTTAGCCTTCCGCTTCGGCGTCCATGTCGAGTTCGCGCAGCTTGCGTGTCAGTGTATTGCGGCCCCAGCCGAGCAGGCGCGCGGCATCCTGTCGATGGCCCCGCGTGTGCGCGAGCGCGACGCGGATCAGCGTGCGCTCGAATTCCGGCAGCGCCTCATCGAGCAGCGGCCTGGCGCCCGATTCGGCGGCGCTGCGCCGCGCCCACTCGCCCAACAGGCTGGTCCAGTCCGTCGGCGCCGCCTGCGTGTCGGCAAGGCCGCTGACCTCCGCGGGCAGGTCGGCGACGTGGATCTCGCTGCCCGGCGCGAGCACGGTCACGCGCCGGCAGAAATTCACCAGCTCGCGCACGTTGCCCGGCCAGTCGTAGGCCACGAGCCGATCGACCGCGGCCGGCTCGAGCGTCTTCGGTTCGACGCCGAGTTCCTGCGCCGCCACCTGCAGGTAATGACGCAGCAGGTCGGGAATATCCTCGCGCCGCGCACGGAGCGGTGGCAGCTCGACGCGGATCACGTTCAGGCGGTGGAACAGGTCCTCGCGGAATTGCCCGTTGCGCGTGCGCTCCTCGAGGTTCTGGTGCGTGGCCGCGATGACGCGCACGTCGACGCGGATCGGCTGCTGTCCGCCGACGCGATAGAACTCGCCCTCGGCCAGCACGCGCAGCAGCCGCGTCTGCAGCGGCAGCGACATGTCGCCGATCTCGTCGAGGAACAACGAACCGCCGTCGGCCTGCTCGAAGCGCCCGCGCCGCAGGCTGTCGGCGCCGGTGAACGAACCCTTCTCGTGGCCGAACAGTTCCGACTCCATCAGCTCGGCCGGGATCGCCGACATGTTCAGCGCGATGAAGGGTTTCCCGGCGCGCGGGCTGTGCTCGTGCAGCGCGCGCGCGACCAGCTCCTTGCCGGTGCCCGACTCGCCGGTGACCAGCACGTTGACACTGGTCTTCGACAGCCTCCCGATCGCGCGGAACACCTGCTGCATTGCGCTCGCCCGGCCGAGCAACGGCGGGATCGACGCACTGCGCGCGCCGTTGTCGCCCGCCGGCCGTTCGCCGGCCTGCGCCGCGCGGCGCACCAGCTCGACCGCGTGATCGATATCGAAGGGCTTCGGCAGGTATTCGAAGGCGCCGCTCTCGTAGGCCGACACCGTCGTGCCCAGGTCCGAGTGCGCGGTCATGACGATCACCGGCAGCTCGGGATGGCTCGCGTGCACGCGCTTCAACAGGTCGATGCCCGATTGCCCGGTCATGCGCACATCGGTGATCAGCACGTCGGGCGAGCCTGTACGCAGGGCTGTCAGAACTGGCTCTGCCGCTTCGAAAGCCGTGGTCGACATGCCGCCGTTGCGGAGCGCACGTTCGAGTACCCAGCGAATCGAGGCGTCGTCGTCGACGAGCCAGACCTGCAGCAGTTCGGCGTTCATGCGGCCTCCTCCAGCGGTAACAGGATCGAGAACACGGTGTGCCCCGGGCGGCTTTCGAATTCGATGATGCCGCCGTGCCGCGCCACCATGTCCTGCGCCACCGACAGCCCGAGGCCCGTGCCCTCGGCCTTGCCGGTGACCAGCGGATAGAACAGCGTCTTGTGCAGGTCTTCCGGCACGCCCGGCCCATCGTCCTCGATCTGCACGCACACCACGAGGCGATGGCGCGTCGGTCCGATGTTCAGGTTCGATTGCGTGCGCGTGCGCAGCACGACGCGCCCGCGGCCAGGCAAGGCCTGCAGCGCATTGCGGCCGATGTTGAGCAGCGCCTGGATGATCTCGTTCCGGTCGAAGCGCCCGTCCGGCACGCTCGGGTCGTAGTCGCGGTCGATGTCGATGTCGTTCGCGGCTTCGCTGCGCAGCAGCTGGTACACGTATTCGCACAGCTCGTGCACGCTGATCGTCTGCTTGCGCGGCGGCCCGGCGGGCCCGAGCATCGTGTCGACCAGCGCGCGCAGCCGGTCGGCCTCGTTGATGATCACGGCCGTGTATTCCTTGAGATCCGGCTCGCGCAGTTCGCGTTCCAGCAGTTGCGCCGCGCCGCGCAGGCCGCCGAGCGGATTGCGGATCTCGTGGGCGAGCTGCCGCACCATCAGCCGGTTGCCGTCGACGCGCGACAGCAGCTCGGTTTCGCGCGTGATGCGCTGGCGCATGCGCGCGTCGGTCAGCTCGAGCAACAGGTGCATGCCGGTGACCTGGCCGGTCAGCGGCGTCGCAGTGATGTCGATGACAATGGGCGCGGGCGCGGCCGGGAGCGTCGCGATCGGCGTCAGCGTGAATTCGTGGCCGGCGCAGGTCTCGCCGCTGTCGAGCGCGCGCCGCAGCAGTTCGACCAGCGCCTGCGGCGCGGCGAACAGCTGGTTGACCGGGTGGCCGCGCGTCTGGCGCAGGCTCAACGACAGCAGGTCCTGCGCGCTGACATTCGCGTAGACGACGCACAGCTGGCGGTCGAGCACCATGAGCCCGGTGGCCAGCGCATCGAGCATTTCGCGCGCATCGAAATGCCCCAGCGGCGAGGCAATCTGCGCTTCAACGGCCACGGTGAATTCCGTCGCCGTGCCAACGCGCACATCCGCGCAGATACCTCGCAGTTGCGCGCACCGGTGTGCGCGCGGGAGCGTCGTTGGGCGAGCGCCCAAAGCGAGTTACGGGGAGCGACGGCGCTCGCCCAATGGCGCTAGACGCGCGCACACCGGCGCGCGCGGCTAGTGATGGCGGGCGGGGTTGTTCGGATTCTGCGGCGCCAGCACCGACGGCTGGCGCACGTGGAAGCTGACCGCGGTCGACTGGCAGACGCTCTTGCCGTCGCTGTCGCGGATCGTGGCGGCCACGGTATGCGTGCCGCGATCGACCGGCGAGATCTTGAATTCCTGCTGGTCGGGGCTCGCCGCCGTGATTGCCTGCCCATCGAAGCTCAGCTCCACCCGGTCGGTGCTGCGCTTCGGCGGCCGCGGCTGCACCGCGACGGTCAGCGATTCGATGTCGATCAGCACCTGGTCCTGCGCCGGCTGCACGATCGAGCAGCTGTCGTAGTGGAAGCCGCCCTCCGCATTGCGCGGCTTGCGCGGGCTGGTGTCGGCGGGCGCGGATGTGTCGGCGTCGGCGCTGCTGTAGGTTGCCGGCGTGCCGAGGATGATCTTGTCCGCGCCCGGATGCGGCTGGTCGGAGTAATGCACGCCGTCGGCATCCGTCCAGCGATAGGTCACCGTGGCCGCGGTCGCGACGGAGGCGACCACGACAGCCAGCAGGCTCCAAACGGGCTTCGGCGTACTCACAGGCTGACAGCATAGTCTTACCCGGCTGCGGCGTACAAACGGGTGGCGGTCCTGTGATGATCCTCACCCATTTGTAATGCACGCCGCGCCGGCTTATGTCTCTAGACGCTGTAATACATGTCAAGTTCGCAGGGGTGCGTCGACATGCGATAGCGCTGCACTTCCTGGTTTTTGAGGGATATATACGCGTCGATGACGTCGTCGGTGAACACGCCGCCACGCTTGAGGAACTCGCGATCCTTGTCGAGGTGCTCGAGCGCCATGTCGAGCGAGTGGCACACCTGCGGGATGTGCTTGGCCTCCTCGGGCTCGAGGTCGTACAGGTCCTTGTCGGCCGGATCGCCCGGGTGCATCTTGTTCTGGATGCCATCGAGACCCGCCATCATCATCGCCGCGAACGCGAAGTAAGGGTTCGCCGCGGAATCCGGGAAGCGCACTTCGATGCGGCGCGCCTTCGGGTTCGACACCCATGGAATGCGGATCGACGCGCTCCGATTGCGGGCCGAGTACGCCAGCATCACCGGCGCTTCGAAGCCCGGCACCAGGCGCTTGTAGCTGTTGGTGCCCGGGTTCGTGAACGCGTTGATCGCCTTCGCGTGCTTGATGATGCCGCCGATGTAGTACAGCGCGGTGTCGGAGAGGCCACCGTACTTGTCACCGGCGAACAGCGCGGTGCCGGCCTTCTGCAGTGATTGATGCACGTGCATGCCCGAGCCGTTGTCGCCGACCAGGGGCTTGGGCATGAAGGTCGCGGTCTTGCCGTGCAGGTGCGCGACGTTGTGCACGCAGTACTTCAGGATCTGCACTTCGTCGGCCTTCTTGACCAGGCCGCCGGCGCCGACGCCGATTTCGCTCTGCCCGCCGGTCGCCACTTCGTGGTGGTGCACTTCGACCTTGAGGCCCATTTCCTCGAGCGCCTTGCACATCGCGGCGCGGATGTCCTGGAAGCCGTCGACCGGCGGCACCGGGAAATATCCGCCCTTGATGCCCGGGCGATGGCCCATGTTGCCTTCCGGGTACGCGGTGTTGGAATTCCACGCGCCCTGCACCGAGTCGATGGCATAGCCGCAGCTGTGCATGTCATTGTTCCAGCGCACGCTGTCGAAAATGAAGAATTCGTTTTCCGGGCCGAACAAGGCGCCGTCAGCAATACCCGTGGACTTCAAATAGGCCTCGGCGCGCTTGGCCAAAGAGCGCGGATCGCGCTCATAGCCCTGCATCGTGGCCGGCTCGATGATGTCGCAACGGATGTTGACGGTGGCGTCGGCGAAGAACGGATCGATCACCGCGGTGGAAGCATCGGGCAGCAGGATCATGTCCGACTCGTTGATGCCCTTCCAGCCGGCGATCGACGAACCGTCGAACATCTTGCCGTCGACGAAGAAGTCGGCGTTGATGAAGCCGGACGGGATCGTGACGTGCTGTTCCTTGCCACGCGTGTCGGTGAAGCGCAGGTCCGCGAACTTCACTTCCTTGTCCTTGATCAGCTTCACTACATCGGTCGGTGTCATATCGCCTCCGTTGGAATCATTCGTGTGCGCCGGGCCCCACCACAATGCAGGCGCCATGCCATCGCATCGTCAACTGGAATAATTAGCCAGATCATTGGGTTACACGCGATCTGCGCCCGTCCCGCCCCGCCTTTGCACTAGTATAGGGCGCATTCGCCGCTTGCGCACCGTTTTCGTGCATCGTCTGCTCGCTTGGCCCCTGGCCTGCGGCCGTGCGGCACTCCTTCTGTATACTCGCGCGCCAGTCCCTTCAAGCGGCGCCTCGACGGACCAGCAGCACATGAAAACCGGCAGGATCGGCGCCAGGCCCGCCACGTTCCAGGGGCTGATCGCAGCCTTGCAGGCCTATTGGGCCGAACAGGGCTGCGTGATCCTGCAGCCCTATGACATGGAAGTCGGCGCGGGCACCTTCCACACCGCGACCTTCCTGCGCTCGATCGGCCCCGAGCCCTGGGCAGCCGCCTACGTGCAGCCCTCGCGCCGTCCGACCGACGGCCGCTACGGCGACAATCCGTTCCGGCTGCAGCACTACTACCAGTTCCAGGTGCTGATCAAACCCTCGCCCGCCGACATGATCGATCGCTACCTCGGCAGCCTCAGGGCCGTTGGCTTCGATCCGCTCGTCAACGACATCCGCTTCGTCGAGGACAACTGGGAATCGCCGACGCTCGGCGCCTGGGGACTCGGCTGGGAAGTGTGGTTGAACGGCATGGAGATCAGCCAGTTCACCTATTTCCAGCAGGTCGGCGGACTCGATTGCCGCCCGGTCAGCGGCGAGATCACCTACGGGCTCGAGCGGCTGGCGATGTACCTGCAGGATGTCGAGAGCGTGTTCGACATCGTGTGGACCGACGGTCCGCAAGGGCGCGTGACCTATCGCGACGTGTTCCACCAGAACGAAGTCGAGCAATCGAAGTACAACTTCGAGCACGCCGACACCGCGGTGCTGTTCCGGCATTTCGATGAATACGAAGCCGCCTGCAATGCGCTGCTCGAGCTGGAGGTGCCGCTCCCGCTACCCGCCTACGAACAGGTGCTGAAGGCCTCGCACACCTTCAACCTGCTGGATGCGCGCCGCGCCATCTCGGTCACCGAGCGCGCGCGCTTCATCCTGCGCGTGCGCACGCTCGCGCGCGGCGTCGCGCAGGCCTATTACGCCAGCCGCGAGGCGCTGGGTTTCCCGATGCTCGCGAAGGCGCCGGCATGAGCGGGACCAGCAGCGCGCGCACGCCGGTCGAACGGCGCGATTTCCTGTTCGAACTCGGCACCGAGGAATTGCCGCCCAAGGCGCTGCCCCAGCTCGAGGCCGCGTTGCGTGAAGGCGTTGTGGCCGGCCTCGCCGCGCTGGGATTGCGCCACGGGGTGGTGGAATCCTTCGCTGCACCGCGCCGGCTCGCACTGCGGGTGAAACGCCTCGTTGCGCAGCAACCGGAGCAGGTGATCCGCCGCCGCGGCCCGCCGGTGCGCGCCGCGTTCGATGCCGGCGGTGCGCCGACCCGCGCCGCGCAGGCCTTTGCCGCGAGCTGCGGCGTGGCGCTCGAAGCGCTCGGGCGCGAGCGCGACGATAAGGACAACGAATACCTGTGCTACGCCGGCACGAAGGCCGGCGCTGCAACCGTGTCGTTGCTGCCGGGCGTCATCACCACCGCGCTCGACGCGCTGCCGATTCCGAAGCGCATGCGCTGGGGCACGGGGCAGGCGCAGTTCGTGCGGCCGGTGCATTGGGTCGTCATGCTCTATGGTGCCGAGGTCGTGCCGGCCACGATCCTCGAGACGAACGCCGGCCGCGCCACGCGCGGCCATCGCTTCCACGCGCCGCGCGAGCTGCCGCTGCGCGCGCCGGCCAGCTACGAAGGCACATTGCTGAAGCGCGGCAAGGTCGTGGCGCGATTCTCCGCGCGGCGCGCGCGCATCGAGCAGCAGGTGCTCGCCGCCGCGACGGAGGCCCTCGGCCGCGCGATCTTCAGCGACGAATTGCTGGATGAAGTCACCGCACTGGTCGAATGGCCGGTGGCGCTGGCCGGGCGGTTCGATGATCGGTTCCTGAAGCTGCCGCGCGAAGTGCTGGTCGCGACGCTCCAGGACCACCAGCGTTATTTCGCGGTCGAGAACGCGGCCGGCGCGCTGCTGCCCTGGTTCATCACCGTCAGCAACATCGAGAGCCGCGATCCCGCTGTCGTGCGCAGCGGCAACGAGCGCGTGGTGCGTCCGCGGCTCGCGGATGCCGCGTTCTTCTGGGAGCAGGACCGGCGCGCACCGCTGTCGGCGCAGGCCGCGGCGCTCGATCGCGTGACCTTCCAGGCACAGCTCGGTTCGATCGGCGACAAGGTGCGGCGCGTCGCCGCGCTGGCCGCCACGCTCGCCGCGCCCTGCGGCGCGCAACCGGCGCGCGTGGCGCGAGCCGCCGCATTGTGCAAGTGCGACCTGTTGAGCGCGATGGTCGGCGAATTCCCGGAACTGCAGGGCGTCATGGGCGCCTACTATGCGCAGGCCGACAGCGAGGACGCCGAAGTCGCCACCGCCATCCGCGAGCACTACCTGCCGCGCGGCGCGGGCGACGCGCTGCCCACGACGCCGAGCGGCCTCGCGCTGGCGCTCGCCGATCGCATCGATACCTTGGCCGGCATCTTCGCGATCGGGCAGAAGCCGAGCGGCACGCGAGATCCCTTCGGCCTGCGCCGCGCCGCGATCGGCGTACTGCGCCTCGGGCGCGAACGCGCACTGGCATTCGACCTGCGCGCGTTGATCGAGCAGGCGGTCGCGGCGCAGCCGGTGGCCGATCTCGCCGCGCGCGCCGCCGCGATCGGCGAAGAAGTGTACGGTTACATCATGGAGCGGCTGCGCGCCCAGTATCTCGAAGCCGCGGCGAGCGGCGTCAGCACCGAGATATTCGATGCCGTGCTCGCGACCGCTCCGCGCACGCTGCCCGACACCGACGCGCGCCTCGGCGCGCTGGTGGATTTCCTGTTGCTCCCGGAGGCGGCGAGCCTCACGGCCGCGAACAAGCGCATCGCGAATATCCTGAAGAAATCGGCCGCCGGAGCGGCGGCGACCGTCGATGCGGGGTTGTTGCAGCCCGGGCCGGAGCAGGCGCTGCATGCATCGTTGTTGCGCCACGGCCCGACCGTCGAGGCGGCACTGGCACGCGCCGACTACCGCGGTGCGTTCGGCGTGCTGGCGCGGCTCCGCCCCGAGATCGATGCGTTTTTCGATGGCGTGATGGTCAACGATCCGGACGCGCGGCTGCGCAACAACCGCCTCGCGCTGCTGGGCGAACTGCGCGCGCTGTTCACGCGCGTCGCCGACCTGTCGCGCCTGCCCGGGTAGCGCGGCGCATGCAGTGGCTCGCCTCGCTCCTGTTCACGATGTTCCTGTTCGCGTGGACGGGCTTCTACGCGGTCATGTTCGTCGTCGTGGGACCGCTGATGGCGTTTCGCCAACGCTTCGTCATGGCGCGCATCTGGGGCGGCACGCTGCTCGCGGCGCTCAAGCTGATCTGCCGGCTCGACTACCGCGTCGAGGGCGCCGAGAACCTGCCGGCCGGCAATCACATCGCGCTGATCAAGCACTCATCGGCCTGGGAGACTTTCGGGCAGGTGCTGCTGGTGCCGCCGCACGTGTGGGTGCTGAAGCGCGAGCTGGTGTGGGTGCCGTTCCTCGGCTGGGCGCTGAAGCTGATGCGCGCCATCGCGATCGACCGCGGCGCGGGCAAGAGCGCGGTGCAGAGCGTGCTCGAGCAGGGCAAACAACGGCTCGCCGAAGGCGAGTGGATCGTCATCTTCCCGGAAGGCACGCGCATGCCGCCCGGTGAGACGCGCCGCTACGGCGTCAGCGGCGCGCTGCTCGCGATCGAGAACGAACGGATGATCGTGCCGATCGCGCACGATGCCGGTTATTACTGGCCGCGCCGCGGGCTGTACAAGAGGCCCGGGACGATCCGCGTCGTGATCGGGCCGCCGATTCCGGCCGCCGGCCGCGAGCCGCGCGAGATCAACGAACAGGCACAGGCCTGGATCGAGGCGCACTCGCGCCACTGATGCTGACGACGCCCCGGCGCCGCTAGCGCCCGAGCGCCGCGCTCAGCTTCGACAGCTCGCCCGCGGCATCGGCAATGATGACATCCGGCGCGCCATTCGCGAGCCCTATGCGCCGCGCAGCCTGCGATTGCGGCAACGATTCGGCCAATCTTGCCGGCGCATCCTGGTAGTTGTTGATCAGCGCTGCGCAGGCCAGCACGTCGGCGAGCGGCGGACCCGGGCGCGTGTCGTCGTTGCGCCGCTCGTAGACCTCGACGGCCTCGATGACATCCTCGGCGACGTGCCAGCTCGCCAGGATCTTCTTCGCGATGTTGATGTGCCAGTCGCGCACGATCTTGCGGTACGTGAGCGCATCGGCGAGCAGCTGTGGATGGCGGCTGGCGCGCGTGAGGATGTACACCTTGCCGACGCCGGCGATCAGCGCCGCGAACAGCGCCGTGTCCGGGCTCATGCGCTGGCTGCGGCGCGCGACCACGCTGGCGGTCGAGGCGAAACCGACGCTGTCGCGCCAGTTGCGCGTGAGCTGCTGTTCGATGTTGGCGTACTCGGTGCGCGAGCCGAGCTGCGCCATCGCGAAGCTGACCGCCGCGGCGCGCAGGCTGTCGAACCCTAAGCGCGACACCGCGGTGCGCAAGTCCGTCACCTGGTGGCTGGAAGGGTTCATCGCCGCGGAGTTGGCGAGGCTGACGACACGCGCCGCCAGCATCGGTTCGGCGCCGACGATGCGCACCACCATTTCCGTGCTGACGGCGTCGTCGGCCAGCACCTGCTGCACGCGCAGCGCCACGTCCGGGAAGCTCGGCAGTTCGATCGGGCCAGCCGCCAACGAGGCCGCGAGCTCGCGCGCGAATGCGGTGCCGGCGCTGTCTGGCTGGGCTGTCGGTGCGGCCTGGGTGTCCATCCGGCTTTTTATCGGCCGGGGCGCGCGCCTACTGAAGCAGTGCAGCAGCCGGCGGAAGTGCGAACTGCGTCACACGGGTCCCGCCGGCGCCGCCGGCGCCGGCGGCAGTGCCGCGCCGCCCGGTGCCGTTTGATTGACGATGCGGCGGCCGAGCTTGCGGCCGAGCCAGCGCTCCAAGTCGTCCATCAGCGTGAAGCCGGCCGGCACCATCACCAGCGTCAGCGCGGTGGAGGTGACCAGGCCGCCGATCACGGCGATCGCCATCTGGCCCTGCAGCGCCGCGTCGCCGGCGATGCCGAGCGCGAGCGGCAGCATGCCGGCGATCATCGCCACCGAGGTCATGACGATCGGGCGGGCGCGCTTGTGGCCGGCTTCGAGCAGCGCCGTCAGCCGGTCCTTGCCGGCGCGCATTTCCTCGATCGCGAATTCCACCAGCAGGATCGAGTTCTTCGCCACCAGGCCCATCAGCATCAGGATGCCGAGCCAGGTGCCGATCGATACCGGGCTCCCGGTCGCCATCAGCGCGATCACCGTGCCGCCGATCGACAGCGGCAGCGCCGACAGGATCGTGATCGGCTGGAACAGCCGCGCGAACAGCAGCACCAGCACCGCGAACACCAGCATGATGCCGGCGACGATCGCCAGCGCGAACCCGACCAGCAGTTCCTGCATGTACTGCGCCTGCCCCACGTCGACGATCTGCACGCCGGGCGGCAGGTTCTTGTAGATCGGCAGCGCACGGATCTTCTTCATCGCCGGCCCGAGCTCGGTGTTGTTGAAGTCCGCCTCGAGCGAGAGGCGCCGCTGCTGGTTGTAGCGTCGGACCTTCGATGGACCCTGGCCGAAGCCAATATCGGCAACCGCTTTGAGTGGCACTGTTGCGCCGCTCGCCGTCGGCACCGGCAGGTTCTCCAGCGTGGCCAGGTTGCTGCGCGCCGATTCCACCAGGCTCACGCGGATCGGGATCTGCCGATCGGCCAGCGAGAACTTCGGCGCGTTCTGCGCAATCTCGCCGAGCGTCGCCACGCGCACCGTATCGCTGATGGCGGCGACCGTCACGCCCATCTGCGCCGCGAGGTCGAGCCGCGGATGGATGACGAGTTCCGGCCGCGCCATGTCGCCGTTGATGCGCGGATCGCGCAGCTCCTTCAGCGTGCGCATCTGCTCGATCGCGGTGCGCGCGGTCTGCTCGACGAGGTCCGGATTGCTGCCGACGACGAACAGCGTCAGGTCGCGCCCGCCGCCATCGGCCTGGCTCTGGAAATTGAGCCGCGCGTCGGGGATCACGTGCAGCTCCTTCGTCAGCTGCGCCTCGAACTGCTTCTGGCTGAGCTTGCGCTGCGAGGGCGGCACGAGCTGGATGAAGATGTTGCCCGAGCGCACCTCGCCTTCGTCGTCCTCGCCCACCGACTCGACCATCGATTTCACTTCCGGATGGCGGCGCAGGATCTGGTAGGCCTCCGACGAGACTTGCGCGGTCTGGCTGAGCAGCACGCCCGGCGGCAGCTCGATCTTCAGCACCGAGGAGGAATTGTCGCTGTCCGGGAAGAAGGTCTGCGGCACCATCGCCAGGCCGACGAGCGACAGCACGAAGAAACCGAAGCCGGCGAAGATCGTCTTCCAGCGGTGCTGCACCGTCCAGCGCAGCGCATTCAGGTACCAGGCCATGACCGGGCCGTCGGCGCCGCGCAGTTTCTCGTGCGGGCGGAACGTGTAGGCCGCCAGCAGCGGCGTGATCAGCCGCGCGACCACCAGCGACATGAACACGGCCACCGCGACGGTGAAGCCGAACTGGATGAAGAACTGGCCGACCAGCCCGCCCATGAAACTCACCGGCAGGAACACCGCGATGATCGCCATCGAGCAGGCCACGACCGCCAGGCCGATCTCGTCGGCGGCATCGATCGCGGCCTTGTAGCCGCTCTTGCCCATCTTCATGTGGCGCGTGATGTTCTCGATCTCGACGATCGCATCGTCGACCAGCACGCCGGTGATCAGGCACAGCGCCAGCAGGCTCATCTGGTTCAGAGTGAAGCCGAACCACTGCATGACGGCGAACGTCGGCAGCGCCGACAGCGGGATCGCCAGCGCCGCGATGCCGGTCGCGCGCCAGTCGCGCAGGAACAGGTAGACGATCGCGACCGCGAGCAGCGCGCCCTCGATCAGCGCTTCGATCGAGGCGTGGTACTGCTGCTTGGTGAAATCGACGGTCGTGAACACCTGCTTGAGCTCAATGCTGGGATTCTCGCTGGTGATCTTGGCGAGCTCGTCCTGCACGCGCTTGAGCGTGTCGACATCCGACGCACCCTTGGCCTTCATGACGCCGAACGTGGTCGCCGGCCGGCCGTCGAGCCGCGAGATCGAACGCACCTCGGCGATGCCGTCGCGCACCTCGGCGATGTCGCCGAGCCGCACGACGCGGCCGTCGACGAGCGTCAAGCGCGTATCGGCCAGCCGCGCCGCGCTGCGCGCGCTGCCGAGCACGCGGATCGACTGTTCGCTCCCTCCGACCTGCGCGCGGCCGCCGGCCGCGTCGATGTTGACCTGCCGCAGCTGGTCGTTCACTTCGGCGGCGGTGATGCCGATCGACTGCATGCGCGCCGGGTCGAGATCGACGCGCATCTCGCGGTCGACGCCGCCCGAGCGGTTCACCTGCGCGACGCCGGGTACCGCCAGCAGCCGCTTGTTGATCGTGTCATCGACGAACCAGGAGAGCTGCTCCTCGGTCATGCCGGTGGTGCTGACCGCGTAGTATGCGATCGGCCCGCCGTCGATCTCCTCGCGTCCGACCTGCGGCTCGATGATGCCCGCCGGCAGGTCGGCGCGCACCCGCGCGACGGCATCGCGCACGTCGGTCGTGGCGCGGTCGACCGGCGTGCCGATCTGGAACTCGACGAAGATGCGCGCCTGGCCCTCGATCGCCAGCGAGATGATGTTCTTGACGTTGCCGATCTTCGAGACCGAGCCCTCGACCTTCTGCAACACCTGCGTTTCGATCTCGGACGGCGCGGCGCCCGGCACGCCGATGAACACGTGCACGAACGGCGCGGACACATCGGGATTCAGCGTGACCGGCATGCGGATGAACGCGACGACGCCGAACACCGTCAGCACCGCGAACAGCACCAGCGGGAAGACCGGGTGCGTGATCGCCCACGCGGATATGCGCCTCACGGGGCGCTCACCGCGGCATTGGTCGCGGCGCCCGCGGCATTGCGCCTGCGATTGGCGCCGCCGCCACCGCCGCCACCATCCGCATCACCGCCGGCAGCGAGGCCGCTGGGCGCCACCTGCACCGCTTCACCGGTGCGCAGGAACGCGCCGGCGATCGCGATCACGCGCTCGTTGCCGCTCAGGCCATTGCTGATCAGCAATCCGTCCGCATGCGCGCCGGCGACCGTCACGCTGCGCCGCTCGACCTTGCTGTCGGCGCCGACGATCAACGTGTAGCTGCCCTGTTCGTCGCTCAGCACCGCGGTCTGCGGCAGCACCACGCCGACGGTCGCGCCCGTCTGGATGTCGGCGCGCGCGAATGCGCCCGGCCGCAGGTTCTGGTCCGCGGCAGGCAGCGAGATGCGCACCATGCCCTGGCGCGTCACCGTATCGATGACCGCGCCGACCTGCCACACCTTGCCCTGGAACGGTTGCGCGACGCCGTCGAGACGCACCAGCGCCGTCTGTCCGACCTTCAGGCGCGGCATGTCCTGCTCGGCCACCTGGCCGCGCATTTCGATCTGGCCGTCGCGCGCCAGCCGGAACAGCGGCGCACCACCGGCGAGCGCGATCTGGCCCACTTCGGCCGCGCGCGTCAGCACGATGCCATCGCTCGGCGCGACGACGGTGGTGCGCTGCATGCGCGTCTGCGCCTCGGACAACTGCGCCTCGGCCGCCTTGACCTTGGCCTGCGCCGTCACCGCCGTGGTGCGCCGGCGCTCGAATTCCTCCTTCGAGAAGGAATCGCGTGCGCCTTCGGCGCGCGCGTATTCGGCCTGCGCGGCCGAAGCGTTGGCGCGCAATTCATCGAGCGTCGCCGCCGCACTGTCGACCTGCGACTGCGCGGTCAGCGGATTCAATCGCGCGAGCACCTGCCCGCGGCGCACGTGATCGCCGGGTTCGACCAGCACGGCGGAGATGCGGCCGCCGTCGCCCTCGACGCCGATCGGCATGTCGTTCTGCGCGCTGATCTGCCCGGTCAGCGACACGGTCGCGGTGACGTTGCCGAGCGAGGGCACGACCACGGTGACCAGCGGCGGCGCGTTCTGGTCCTTGCCGGGGTCG
>JAFEDW010000210.1 GCA_018241455.1 Pseudomonadota bacterium
GATGGTGATATTCACCTTCTTCGCGGCGCGCTCGATCTGGATGCGGCTGACCGAGGCTTCGGCCAGGCGCTTCTTCAGGAACTCGCGCACGCGGAAATCGGTGTGCACCAGCTGCGGGAACTGCTTTTTATTCGCGTACCACTTCGATACCCAATCGCGTGTGATACCCAGGCGTATGCCCAGCGGATTGACCTTCTGGCCCATCGGTTAGTCCTTCCTGCCGTCGCTGACCTGGACGGTGATATGACTGTTGCGCTTGACGATGCGGTTGCCGCGCCCCTTGGCGCGCGCATGGAAACCCTTGCGGACGCGAGCGGCATCGATCTCGATGCGCGCCACCTTGAGCGTATCGATGTCGGCGCCGAGGTTGTGCTCGGCATTGGCGATGGCCGACTCGAGCACCTTGAGCACCAGGTCGGCGCCCTTCTTCGGCGTGAACTTGAGCATCGCCACCGCGCCGCCCACGCTCTGGCCGCGCACCAGGTCGGCGACCAGGCGGCACTTCTGCGGTGAGATGCGCGCGTCGCGCAGTTTTGCTGAAACCTGCATGGCTTACTCCGCGGTGGCCACTTTGCGATCGCCGCCGTGCGCCTTGAAGACGCGCGTCGGGGCGAACTCGCCGAGCTTGTGGCCGACCATGTTCTCGGTCATCAGCACCGGCAGGTGCTGCTTGCCGTTGTGGATCGCGATCGTCAGGCCCACCATCTCGGGCACCACCATCGAGCGGCGCGACCAGGTCTTGATCGGGCGGCGGTCATTCTTCGCGACGGCCTGTTGCACCTTCTTGGCCAGGTGCAGGTCGACGAACGGACCTTTCTTCAGGGAACGCGGCACGTCTACTTCCTCCGCTGCAGGATCATGTTGCTGGTGCGCTTGTTGCGGCGCGTCTTCTTGCCCTTGGTCTGCAGGCCCCACGGCGACACCGGATGCGGGTTGCCCTGGCCGCTCTTGCCCTCGCCGCCACCGTGCGGGTGGTCGACCGGGTTCATCGCCAGGCCGCGCACCGTCGGGCGCACGCCGCGCCAGCGCTTCGCGCCTGCCTTGCCGTAGGTGCGCAGGTTGTGCTCGTCATTGCCGACTTCGCCGAGCGTGGCGCGGCAGTCGATGTGGACCTTGCGCATCTCGCCCGACTTGAGGCGCACCAGCGCGTGCGTGCCTTCGCGCGAGGCGTACTGCGCGGAGTTGCCGGCGCTGCGCGCCAGCTGGCCGCCGCGACCGGGCTTCAACTCGATGTTGTGCACCAGCGAACCGACCGGGATGTGGCGCAGCGCCATCGAATTGCCCGGCTTGATCGGCGACTCGCTTCCCGAGCGCACTTCGTCGCCTTCCTTCAGGCCCTTGGGCGCCAGGATGTAGCGGCGCTCGCCATCGGCGTACAGCACCAGCGCGATGTGCGCGGTACGGTTCGGATCGTACTCGAGCCGCTCGACCACGCCCTTGATGCCGTCCTTGTCGCGGCGGAAATCGATGAGCCGGTACTTCTGGCGCGAACCGCCGCCGATGTGGCGCGTGGTGATGCGGCCGAAGTGGTTGCGCGCACCGGTCTTGTTCTGGTGCACGGTGAGCGACTCGAGCGGGCCGCCCTTGTGCAGGTGGCCGCGCGCGACACGCACGACGAAGCGCGCGCCGGGAGAAGTGGGTCTGAGCTTGATCAGCGCCATGGCTTACCTTCAGGCCTTTCCGGCCGCGGCTTCGTAGTCGATGCTCTGGCCATCGGCCAGGCGGACATAGGCCTTTTTCCAATCCTGCGTACGCCCCGGCGTGCGGCCGAAACGGCGCGCCTTGCCGGGCTCGTTCACCACCTGCACGCCCGCGACCTTGACGTCGAACATCAGCTCGACGGCGGCGCGCACTTCCAGCCGCGTCGCATCGCGACGCACGCGGAAGGTGTACTGGTTGCGCAGCTGCAGGTTCTGCGCGGTCTTCTCGGTGACATGCGGGGCGACCAGCACGCTCATCAGGCGCTCCTGGCCGCTCTTCGCCGCTTGCTTGTGAACCTTGTAGTTCATTGCAGGCGCTCCTCGATCAGTTTCACGGCGCCCACGGTGGCCAGCACCTTGTCGTGCGCGGCCAGGCTCAACGGATTGACCGAACCGGCGGTCAGCACTTCGACGCCCGGCAGGTTGCGCGCCGCCAGGAACAGCTTTTCATCGAGCGCCTCGACGATGATCAGCACGTTGTCGAGCGCGAGCGATTTGAGCTGCGTGGCCAGCAGCTTGGTCTTCGGCGCCTCGAGCGTGATCGCGTTGGTGACCAGCAGGCGGTCCTGGCGCACCAGCTCGGAGAACATCGCGCGCAGCGCGCCGCGATACATCTTGCGGTTGACCTTCTGGCTGAAATCGCGCGGCTTGGCGGCGAAAGTCACGCCGCCGCCGACCCAGATGGGGCTGCGGGTCGAACCGGCGCGCGCTGAACCGGAACCCTTCTGCGCATGCGGTTTGCGTCCGCCGCCGCGCACTTCGGCGCGCGACTTCTGCGCCTTGGTGCCGGCGCGGCCAGCGGCGCGGTAGGCATTGACCACCTGGAACACCAGGGCCGGGTTGTAGTCGTGGCCGAACGCGGTGTCGGACACCTGCAATTCAGCCCCGCCGTTGGCAATTTTGAGCTTCATGGGATCGCCTTACTTGGCCGGCTTGGCGGCAGCGGGTTTGGCAGCCTTCGGCTCGGCGCCGGCAGCCGGCTTGGCCGCGGCAACCTTGCTGGGGGCGATGCTCTTGCGGCGCGCGAGCCGCGCGGCCTTGACCGAGGGGCGCACGACGACCTGGCCACCCTTGGAGCCGGGCACCGCGCCGCTGATCAGCAGCAGGTTGCGGGCCGCGTCGACGCCCATGACCTTCAGGTTCTCGGTCGTACGGCGCATGACACCCATGTGGCCCGACATGCGCTTGCCCGGGAACACGCGGCCCGGCGTCTGGCGCTGGCCGATCGAACCGGGCACGCGGTGCGAGACCGAGTGGCCGTGCGAGGCGTAACCGCCGGCGAAGTTGTGCCGCTTCATGACGCCGGCGTAGCCCTTGCCGATCGTCACGCCGGTGACGTCGACCAGCTGGCCGGCGCTGAAGCGGTCGATCTTGAGCTCGGCGCCCGCCTGCAGGTCGGCGTCGTCCTTAGCCGAAAGGCGGAATTCGATCAGCTCGCGGCCAGGGGCCACGTTGCCCTTGGCGTAGTGGCCGGCCACCGCCTTCGAAAGCAGCTGCGGGCGGCGCGCGCCATAGGTGACCTGCACGGCGCGATAACCATCGCGCTCGTCCGTCTTCACCTGCGAGACGCGGTTCGGGAGCAGTTCCACGACGGTCACGGCCACCGAATCACCGGCGTCCGTGAACACGCGAGTCATGCCGCGCTTGCGGCCGACCAAGCCAATTGCCATCTGTCGTTCCTCAATCACGGGACGCGCACTGCGATTGGCGCGCGTCGCACAAAAAACTCAGGGCGTGACGACCGGAGATCGACGGGGAACCCGTCGAGACTCTCGAGTGGTCTTGGCCAGCCGCCTTAAAGCGGCCCGCCAACCTCGCCCGAAACCGCGTTGCCGCGGGTTGGCCCGGGCTTTAGTCCGGGCGGTAAAAAGGCCGCCTAGTATAGCAGCGGAATTCGTCCCAGCAACCCCGTCAAGGGGCTATTGGCCCCACTTGTGCCTCTTTAAGGGGGCCTAATTCAGCTTGATCTGGACGTCGACGCCGGCCGGCAGTTCGAGGCGCATCAGCGCATCGACCGTCTTGTCGGTCGGGTTGACGATGTCCATCAGCCGCTTGTGGGTGCGCAGCTCGAACTGGTCACGCGCGTCCTTGTCGGCGTGCGGGGAGACCAGCAGCGTGAAACGCTCCATCTTGGTCGGCAGCGGCACCGGACCGCGCACCGTGGCGCCCGTCCGCCGGGCCGTATCGACGATTTCCTTGGCGGAATTGTCGATCAGGCGGTGGTCGAAGGCTTTGAGCCGGATGC
>JAFEDW010000211.1 GCA_018241455.1 Pseudomonadota bacterium
AGTTGCAACAGGATGCCGTTTGCGGTGCCGCAGTTGCGCGGCTGGACGATGACATTGCGTGGCGGCATTCCGCGCAACTCGTGCCACCACCACCGGCGGTGTTGAGCGGCTACGATGACGCTGACATGCCCTGCTCCGGCGATGGCCTGGCCCCGATTGATCGCTGATTGCAGCAGCGACGGACCGCCGCCGATCGTGCAGTATTGCTTGGGCACGGCCCGGCCCGTCGAATCCGTGCTCAGGACACTGAGGCGCCGGCCGTCACCGGCGGCAAGCACAAGTGCCCATCGATGTGAGATCGCCTGCACAAACCCTCCTCTTCCGCGCGCCGTCATGAAGAAACACCGCGATCGAAGCTTATGACTGCGCCGCGCGCCGCCAATTCGGACATGTACCTAGTGTTCATGCGCGCACGTGACATCGCGCGCCGACTTCCGGCGCCTCGATTGCGGGCACGAAGGGTTGCCGGGCTTCGGTTACGGCATTAGTCTCTAGCCCGATGAGGCCCGTGTACATTTGCGATGCCGTGCGCACGCCGATCGGCCGCTACGGCGGCGCATTGGCGACGGTGCGCACGGACGACCTGGCCGCCGTGCCCATCCGCGCATTGGTTGAGCGCAACCGCGCGCTCGATTGGGCCCGTCTCGACGAGTTGTTCCTCGGTTGCGCCAACCAATCCGGCGAGGACAATCGCAACGTCGCGCGCATGAGCCTGCTGCTCGCCGGACTGCCGGAGTCCGTGCCCGGCGTGACGATCAACCGGCTGTGCGGGTCAGGCATGGATGCGGTGGGTACGGCCGCGCGGGCGATCGAGTCCGGACAACTCGAACTTGCCATTGCGGGCGGCGTGGAATCGATGACGCGCGCGCCATTCGTGATGGGCAAGGCCGACGCGCCATTCGGCCGCGAGCAACGCATCGAGGACACGACGCTCGGTTGGCGCTTCGTGAATCCGCGCTTCAAGCAGGCTTTTGGTGTCGACACGATGGCGGAAACGGCGGAGAACGTCGCCGGGCAATTCGGTGTGTCGCGCGACGACCAGGATGCGTTTGCGCTACGCAGCCAGCAGCGTGCGGCGCAGGCGCAGGCGCGCGGGTTCTTCGGCGCCGAGATCGTCGCAGTGGAGACACCGGGCCGCAAGGCGGCCCCATCGTCCCGTGTCGATCAGGACGAGCATATCCGCGCCGACGCGACGGCCGCGGCGCTGGCAGGCTTGCCGCCGCTGGTGCGCACTCCGGGTACGGTGACCGCAGGCAATGCCTCGGGAATAAACGACGGCGCCTGCGCGCTGTTGGTGGCCTCCGGGCAAGCGGTGCAAGCGCACGGACTGACGCCACGCGCGCGCGTGCTGGGCATGGCGACCGCCGGCGTTGCGCCGCGCATCATGGGCATCGGTCCGGTCCCGGCCACGCGCCAACTATGCGAAAGGTTGAAGTTGCAGGTGGGCGACTTCGACGCGATCGAATTGAACGAAGCCTTCGCGGCTCAGGCGCTCGCCTGCATGCGTGAACTGGGCCTGCCCGACTCGGCGCCGCACGTGAACCGGAACGGCGGCGCGATCGCGCTCGGCCATCCGCTCGGCATGTCCGGCGCGCGGCTCGTGCAGACGCTGGTGCACCAGTTGCAGGAATCCGGCGGCCGGCTCGGGTTGGCGACGATGTGCGTGGGCGTGGGGCAAGGTATCGCGCTGGCTGTCGAGCGCTGTTGAGCAGCCCGGTGCAAGCCCGCACGCGCTGCACGATCACGAGCCCGCGGTCATTTCGGGCGCGCTGACGTTGCTCATGCCGGCCGAGAAGCTGCTGTCGGCGGGACGCCTGCCGGGCCGCATCGCGGGTGTCGGCCTGATCGGCTGGGGGAAGCTGCTGGCCGCCGTCGCCTGATGCTAGAAGTCGCTGTGCACGGTGCCGTGCGGCAGGCTGCGCAGGTCATAGGGCGTGACCTGGTAGACGCAGTAGTTCAGCCAGTTCGCGTACAGCAGGCTCGCATGCGCGCGCCAGCGTACCCGTGGTGGTTGTGATGGATCATCGTGGCCGTAGTAATTGCGCGGTACGCCGACGGCCAGGCCGCGTGCGCGGTCGCGATCGTGTTCCGACTTGAGCGTGAGCGGGTCGTACTCGGAGTGCCCGGTCACGAACACGTGCCGGCCATCGCGTGAACTCACCAGGTACACCCCCGCCTCGTCGGACTCGGCCAGGATCTTGAGTGCGGGCACCTTGTCGATGTCGGCGCGCCGCACCTCGGTGTGGCGCGAGTGCGGCGCCAGGAACAGGTCATCGAAACCGCGCACCAGGCGTTCGGTAGGCGCGAGCGTGCGGTGTTCGAACACGCCGAACAGCTTCTCCGGCAACGGGTGCTTGGGCACGCCATACAGGTGATACAGCGCGGCCTGCGCGCCCCAGCAGATGTTGAAGGTCGAGACCACGTCGGTGGCCGCCCACTCCATGATGCGCGTCAGTTCATGCCAATAGTCGACCGCCTCGAACTCCATCTGTTCGACCGGCGCGCCGGTGATGATCAGCCCATCGAATTTCTCGCCGCGGATGTCGTCGAACGAGGTGTAGTGCTTCAGCAGGTGATCGGCGCCGGTATTGCGTGCGTCATGCGTGGCCGTGCGCAATAGCGTGACATCGACCTGCAGCGCCGTGTTGCCGATCAAGCGCAGCAGCTGCGTCTCGGTTGCGATCTTGGTCGGCATGAGGTTCAGGATCGCCACCCGCATCGGGCGGATATCCTGGTGCGCGGCGCGCTCTTCGCCCATGACGAATACGTTCTCGCCCTCGAGCGTGGCGCGCGCCGGCAGGCTGGCTGGAATCTTGACGGGCATCGGCGATGTTTTCCGGATGCGGCGCTCCGCCGCACATTCACTGTAGCATAGCGTTCCCGCGCGCCTGCTTTTCTTGCGTGCATCGATGGGCTAGCCTTGGCGCACCCTTAAGCCACCATCCGCGCGAGGTTCCGTGCGCACACCCAGCTGGATTTCAGGCGTCGCCGTCGTCACGATGTTTTCGTCCGTGTGCCTCGGTGCATCGGTGGAGACAGGTCCTGATACCGCCGAGCCCGGTTCGATCGAAGAGATCGCCAAGGCCACGACCGAGGCGCGCTTCCTGTCGCCCTGGGTCAGCTACCTGCCCGCTTCCGCGAGCGTGCCCTCGCCGCGCGGTTTCCTGCATCGGATTCCGGGGGCGCCGGGCGAGCTCGTGAACACCGCGACCGCGCAAGCTTATTTACGCGCGCTCGCCGCGGCCTCGCCGCGGGTGCGGCTGTTCACGATCGGCCGCTCCGAGGAGGGCCGCGATATCGTCATGGTGGCGATCGCCGACGAGCAGGGCATCGCCAACCTTGAAAAATTACGCGCGGATACCGCGGCGCTGGCCGACCCGCGCGTGACCGATCAGGCGGCGGCCGATCGCCTGATTGCCGAGGCCCGCCCGATCTACTACCTGAATGCCGGCCCGCATTCGGACGAGACCGGTTCGGCTGAATCGATGCTCGAGCTGGCTTACCGCCTGGCGGTGTCCGAACAGCCGATGATCCGGCGCATCCGGCAGAACCTGGTCGTGCTGATCAATCCGGTCTCCAACCCCGACGGCCGCGACAAGCAGGTCGAATGGTTCTACCGCTACCTGAAGGGCAAGACCGACTACGCCACGCTGCCGCGGCAGGCGCCGCCCTACTGGTCGAAATACACCTTCGTGGACATCAACCGCGACGCGCACCAGCTGACGCACGCGACCTCGCGCGCCGTGAGCCACATGTTCTTCGACTGGCACCCGACCGTCGTGCACGACCTGCACGAGAGCATGGCGCTGCTGCTCTCCTGGAACGGTACCGGGCCGTACAATCCGAACATCGATCCGCTCACGTATGACGAGTTCCTGGAACTGAGCTTCCACGAAGTGCAGACGATGACCGGCTTCGGCATG
>JAFEDW010000212.1 GCA_018241455.1 Pseudomonadota bacterium
CCCGCGACCGCGCGCTCGAGTTGCGCCAATCGATCACGTCCCGCCAGGAGATCTACGTCGTGGATATTTCTCTCGCGCTGCTCGCGGGCCTGACCCGGAGCGACGCATCTGCCGCGCAGAAACTGCTGGCGCTGGCCGCAGATGCCAGCCGGCGGCATTGGCTGGCCTGGTCGCTCGAGGCGAAGATCGATGCCTGGGAGCTGCTGAGTGCGCGCGGCGACAGCGCGGCGGCGCCACTGCGCGCCGACATCGACGCCGCGGCCCGCGCGCATGGTTTTGGCCGAATCCAGAAGTTGCTGCGCCGGGCGACAGCCGCTTAGTGGCGGCAGGCCGAACCCTATTTCCGCCGATGGTGTTGGCAGTCGGGTCGTGACACCATAGCGTCGCAGCTGCAGTGCGCCCGTAGCTCAGTTGGATAGAGCACCTGGCTTCGAACCAGGTGGTCGGCGGTTCGAATCCGTCCGGGCGCGCCATGCATTGCCCGGCCTCGCGCCTTTCACTCCCGCGTGTACAGTCCTTCGTCGCGGGCCATGCGCAGCACGCTGTCGACGATTCGATCGCAGCGCGCACCGTCGAAGGTGAATACCTCGCCGAGTGCGGTATCGATCTGGCTCGCCAGGCCTTCGCGCAGCAGGCTGCGCGCGCGGAAGAAGCGCGAGCGCACCGTGGCTTCCGGGATGTCGAGCGCGATCGCGACGTCTTCGACACTCATCTCCTCGACCGCCCTCAGTATGAACACGGTCCGAAATACCTCGGGCAACAAGTCGATGCGGGCCTCCAGGAGCCTGCGCACCTGCGCCTGCAATGTCGCCTGTTCGGGCCCGCGATCGGGCGCGTCGGCCAGGGCCTCCTGCATGTCAGGGTCAACAGACATCAACGCAGCCTCCAGCGGGATGACTTGCGCGCTGGTTCGACGCAGCCGCCCCAGCGCTTCGTTGGTCAGGATGCGAACCAGCCAGGTGGCAAAGCGGCTATCGGCACGAAACGAACCGAGCGCCCGCCAGGCGCGCAAATAGGCTTCCTGTACTGCCTCCTCGGCTTCCGCGTCGCTGGCGAGAATGCTGCGCGCGGTGCGGAACATCAGCTGATTGTGCCGCCGCATCAACGCGCCGAACGCGGCGCCGTCGCCCGTGGTGGCGCGCGCCACCAGGTCCTGGTCGGCGAGCCCGGTCGGCGTCGAAATCAGTGCTGGCTGGAGCGGAGCGCTTGGCATGCATGATTCCGTTCAAATGCGGCCGAGGCCATGACCGTAGACCAAACGGCCGCCCAGCCAGCCTCCCACGATCAACGCGATAAGGCCACACACATCGAGCGACAAGGACCAGCCGTCGGGCGGGAGTGGCCGCATGTGCCCGAGGCGTGACAGCAAGCGCGTGGCAAAAGAGCCGCTGGCGGTGAGCATGCAGCACATGTGCAGCCATGTGTCGCGCAGCGCGGGTCCCTCCGGAATGCGTGACAGCTCGACCAGGCCGGTTGCCATGGCGAGGAGCGCCATGCCGCAGCCGACTGCCAACAATCCGGCGGACCAGCGCCAGGCCAATTCGCCCAGCGAGAGGCTCGCGAAGTCGGTGGCTGCAGCCAGTGTCCAGCAGGCGATCGGGAAATGGACGATGGCTGGGTGCAACGGGTGACGCGCCGTCATGGAGCGTGTCGCGGTCACAACGCCAGGCTGCATAGGGTCAGGAAACCGGCCACGGCAATCCCGGCATGGACGAGTACCACCGCCTTCGGGGGCAGCTTGCCGCGCGCGTGAAACGCCGCGAGCAGGAATCCGCCCAGCGCCGCGACCAGCAGCAGCACAAAGGCGCTGAGCAGGCGTTGCGGCGTCGATCCGCGCAGCAGCATCAGGATCAACAGCACCAGTCCGGTCGCGCCGAGCGCGGCGTGCAGCAGCGAGACCGGCCAAGGTGCCAACCGGGCACGCAGAACGCGCGTGGCCAGCACGAGGCCAGCGACGGCGGCGGCGGCAAAAACCAGCAGGGCGTAATTGAGCATGGCGAAGTCCTCCTGTCATTGGATGCGGCCCGGTGCCGCCGCGTTCCCGAAGCCGTACGGCCGGCAACGGCTGGTACAAGGCCTGGCGAGATGAGCCAGAATGCGCCTTGGACCCGGGAATTCACGCGAGCCCACCCATGAGCACACCAACCCTCGATCGGCGACAACTGCTGCTGGGTGGCGTGGCGCTGGCGCTCGCCGGCCGCAGCCCGCCGCTCGCGGCCAGGATTGCCGAGCGCAGTCCGCCGCAGGCGCGGCCGTTGCCGCTCGCCGCGGTGCGGCTGCGCGCCTCGGATTTCGCCACCGCGCTCGAGACCAATCGCATGACGCTGCGGCGGCTCGATCCGGATCGGTTGCTCCACACCTTCCGCGTCTACGCCGGGCTCGCGCCCAAGGCGTCGGCCTACGGCGGCTGGGAGTCCGACACGATCGCCGGGCACACGCTCGGGCATTACCTCTCCGCGCTGTCGCTGTGCTTCCAGCAGACCGGCGATGCGGAACTGCGCCGGCGCAGCGAATACATCGTCGGCGAGCTGTCGCTCGTGCAGGCGCGGCGCGGCAGCGGCTATGTCGGCGCCTTGGGACGCAAGCGCGCCGATGGCAGCGTGGTCGATGGCGAGGAGATCTTCGGCGAGATCGCGCGTGGCCAGATCCGCTCCAGCGGCTTCGACCTGAATGGCGCCTGGTCGCCGCTCTATACCGTGCACAAGCTGTTCGCCGGCCTGCTCGATGCCCACGCCACTTTCGACGACCGGCGCGCGCTCGCGGTGGCGAGCGGCCTGGCCGGATATTTCGAGCGCGCGTTCGCGCCGCTGACGCCGGCGCAAGTGCAGGAGGTGCTGCAGTGCGAGTACGGCGGCCTCAACGAGAGCTACGCCGAGCTGCACGCGCGCACCGGCGAGCCGCGCTGGCTGCGCATGGCCGAGCTGCTGCGCGATGAACGCGTGATCGGGCCGCTGGAGCGGCGCGAGGACAAGCTGGCCGATCTCCACGCGAATACGCAGGTGCCCAAGCTCATCGGCCGGGCGCGGTTGCATGAATTGACCGGTAGCGAGCCGGCCGGCATGGCCGCGCGCCACTTCTGGGAGACGGTCACGGCCCACCACAGCTACGTGATCGGCGGCAATTCGGACCGGGAATACTTTTCGGAGCCCGACACGCTCGCCGACCACATCACCGAGCAGACCTGCGAGCACTGCAACACCTACAACATGCTCAAGCTCACGCGCAAGCTGTGGTCGTGGGCTCCCGACGGCGCGCTGTTCGACTACTACGAGCGCGCGCACCTGAACCATGTGCTGGCCGCGATCGATCCGAAACGCGGCGGTTACACCTACATGACGCCGTTGATGAGCGGCGCGCCGCGCGAGTACTCGAGCGCCGCCGACAACGACTTCTGGTGCTGCGTCGGCACCGGCATGGAGAGCCACGCCAAGCACGGCGACTCGATCTTCTGGGAAGGGCGCGACGATACGCTGTACGTCAACCTGTATATCCCGGCGGAGGCCGACTGGGCCTCGCATGGCGTGCGCATCGGGCTCGACACCGGCTATCCCCATGAGGGCAAGGTGCGCCTCGAGTTGGCGCAAGTGCGCAATGGGAAGTTCCGGCTGGCGCTGCGCATCCCCAAGTGGGCCGGCGAGGGCGCCGGCCTGTCGGTGAACGGGCAGCCAGTCGAGGTCCGGCGCGAGCGTGGCTATGCCTGCATCGAGCGCGCATGGCGCGCCGGCGATGTCGTCGTGCTGGCACTGCCGCTGGAGTTGCGCACCGAGGCGACGCCGGGCGATGCGCACACGGTGGCGGTGCTGCGAGGCCCGCTGGTGCTCGCGGCCGACCTGGGCGCCACGGAGGATTCGTGGCAGGGTCCCGACCCGGCGCTCGTCGGTGCGGCGCCACTGGCCGG
>JAFEDW010000213.1 GCA_018241455.1 Pseudomonadota bacterium
TTCGCCGCGCGCGGCGTGCTGCTGAATTCCGGCGTCGTGCGGTCGCTCGACGGACAGACGCAGGCAGTGCGCCTCGATTCGAGCTACACGATGGACTTTCCGGCGCGCATCGAGCGCCTGACCCTTGGTGATGCGATCAGCGACGGCAGCGCCTGGGGCAGCGCGGTGCGCTTTGCCGGCGTGGGTTGGGGTCGCAATTTCTCGTTGCGGCCGGACCTGATTACGGCGCCGCTGCTGACGGCCAGCGGCACGGCGGTGGTGCCCTCGACGGTCGACGTGTACGTGAACAACCAGAAGGTCTCGAGCCAGACGCTTCCGCCTGGTCCGTTCATCATCGACCAGTTGCCCACCGTGACCGGCGCCGGGCAGGTGAGCGTCGTCGTGCGCGATGCGCTGGGGCGCGAACAACAGATCACGCAGCCGTTCTATTCCAGCCTGCAACTGCTGGCGCCGGGATTGACGCAGTACGAAGTCGATGTGGGCAAGGTGCGGCGCGATTACACCACCGCCAGCGCGCACTACGGCGAGTGGATGGGCACGGCCAGCTACCGGCGCGGATTCAGCGACGCATTGACGCTCGAGGCGCACGGCGAATTCCTGGACCACAAGGCGCAGGCCGTTGGTGCGGCCGGCGCCGTGGCGCTCGGGCACCTCGCGGTGTTGAATTTCACCGCCGCCGCGGGCGGTGCGCCGGGCACCTCCGGTTCGCTGTATGGCATCGGATTCGAGCGGCAGGGACGCCGTATCAGCCTGGCCGCGAGCACCTCGGTCGCCAGCGACGGCTATCGGCAGATTTCATCCGCCGAAGTCGCCGCGCTCCAGTTCCGGCGCCGCGACCTGGCACAGGTGGGAGTGAACCTGCAGCGCTTCGGCTCGCTGTCGGCCGTCGTCGCCCGGCAGCAATTCCCGAACCTGCCGAGCGACCAGACCGAAAGCCTGACCTACACGCGCAACATCGGTGAACGGGGCGCGCTGAACCTGACTGCCACTCGCAGTCGCCAGGGAGACGTGCAAGGCCGCAGCCTATTCCTCGGGTTTACGATTGCGCTGGCCGAGCGGCGCGCCGCGGTCATCACCGCGAACGGAGGCAGCGGAGCGGGTGCGCCCGACGACGAACTGTACGCGACCTACATCGAGAATCCGCCGCGCGGACCCGGGCAGGGCTGGCGCCTGGGCGGGTCGAGCCGCGGCAATTACGACGGCGAGCTGCGCGAGCAGTGGAACGTCGGCGACCTGCAGCTGCTGGCGGCGCGCAATCATGGCGTCAGCGGCCAGAGCGTGTTCTGGAGCGGGGCGGCGACCTGGCTCGATGGCGACCTGCGCGCCACGCGGCAGGTGAACGGCAGCTTTGCCGTCGTCGACGTTGCCGGCATCGCCGACGTGCCGGTGTATCTCGATCACCAGCTCATCGCGCACACCGACGCGCAAGGGCGGGCGCTGCTGCCCGACCTGCTGCCGTACGAGGCCAATCGCGTCAACATCGAACCGGAGGAGTTGCCGCTCGATACCAGCATCGGCGCGCGCACGCTGACGGTGACGCCGCGTTACCGGAGCGGCGTGGTGGTGAAGTTCCCGGTCGAGCGCGTGCGCGGCGGCAGTTTCCGGCTGGTCACGCCGGACGGATCGCCGCTGCCGGCAGGCGCGACGGTGCAGTTCATGGAGCAGAGCTTTCCGGTAGCCTACGACGGCGTGACGTACGTTACCGGATTCGACCATGGCACGGCCGGCACCGCCCAATGGAGCGGCGGGCGCTGCCGCTTCAGGCTCGATCCGCCCCCGCCGGGTGATCCGCTGCCGGACATGGGTACGGTGACCTGCCGTTCGCTCGCGGCGCCGGAGCAGCGGCCATGAAAGTGCCTGACCGGGCGCGTGACCTGGCGTTGGGGCTGCTGGCGGCGGGCACGTTGCTGTCGCCCGCGTGGGTCAACGCCGCCGTGAGCTGCACGGCGACGTCCACCAGCACGGCCTTCGGTATCTACAATCCGTTGAGCGCCACACCCACGTACGCGAACGGCGACGTAGCAGTCACCTGCACCTTGCTGAGTGGCGGCGCGACCACGGTGACGCTGGTGTCGAGCTACAGCACCGGATCGAGCGGCAGCTACGCCATGCGCACGATGCTGTCGGGCACGAATACGCTGAACTACAACCTGTTCTTCGACGCGGCCTACACGCAAATCCGCGGTAACGGTACAGGCGGGTCGCAGACCGGCGGCGCGACGCTCAACCTGACGGCGGCCAATCGGACCCAAACCGCCACGGGCACGATCTACGGCCGCATCCCGGCCGGCCAGGATGTCGCCGCCGGCAGCTACGCCGACACGATCGTCGTGACGATCACGTACTGACGAGCGCCGGCTAGAGCGGCCGGGCGCGGAACTGCAGCGGCCAGGCATACAGGCCCGGCAACAGGCCGTCGGCGAGCCGGAAGCGCACGTGCAGGCTCACCTCGCGCGTCGTCGCGCCCTGCCAGCGTTGCACGATCGTGCCGCCGTCCGCGCCCAACGTGACGTGCGTGTCGAGGCCTTCGATCGCCACGGCGGAGAACCACGGACTCCGTGCGGCCACGTCGAGCACGAAGCCGGCGCGGCTGTTGCTGTAGACGCGCAGCCGCAGCGCGTGTGGCACATCCACATAACCGCGCGCCAGGTCTGCGGCGCTGATCTGCAACGGCGCCGGTGGCGGCGCCTCGACACGGGCAACCGGACTTACCGTGGCGCTGACCGTCATCACCGTGCTGGAATCCGCTGCGCACAGGCCCGCGACGCCACCGGACAACACCGCCCACGCCAGCGCGCGATGCGCGCGGCGTCGCCGTCCGGTCGCCGGGGCACGTCGATTCCGTGGTGGCGGGGATCCCATACCCGCCGTTAACGGCGCAGATCGGTCCGCCTTGAGTTGACAGAATCCGCGTGCCGCGCGCGCAGCTCGGTGGCGAGCTCCCGCATGCCGCATCCGCGGCTGCGCAACAGCACCAGCAGGTGGAACAACAGGTCGGCTGATTCGCTGAGCAGCCGTTCATCGGATTCGCCCACCGCGGCGAGCGCCACTTCCACGCCTTCCTCGCCGACCTTCTGCGCCACGTGGCGCATGCCCTTGGCGTAAAGCTGCGCGGTGTAGCTGCCCTCGGGCGGATCCGCCAGGCGCGCGTCGATGATCTGCTCGAGTTCCGGCAGGAAGCCGAGCGCGGCGACGGCGCAGGCCGGCTCGTCGCCAAAGCAGGTGGCCGTGCCCAGGTGACAGACCGGTCCGGCGGGGAGTGCCGTGACGAGCAGCGCATCGCCGTCGCAATCGCGGTGGATGTCGATGACGCGCAGGCTGTTGCCGGAGGTCTCGCCCTTTTCCCACAATTGCCGGCGAGAGCGGCTGTAGAACACCGCGCGGCCCCGCTCGAGCGTCGCGTGCAGCGCCTCGCGGTTCATGTAGGCCAGCATCAGCACGGTGCCGTTGGTGGCGTGCTGCACGATCGCGGGCAGCAGGCCGTGCTGCTTCTCCCATTCGAGGGCGTCGATTTCGGTTGCCGTGAGCGTCATGGGCGCACCTCGATGCCCTGCAAACGCAGGTAGGTCTTGAGCGTGGGGATTGTCAGCTGCCCGGAGTGGAATACGCTGGCGGCGAGCGCGGCGTCGACGCCCGCATCGGCAAACACGGCGGCGAAGTGCGCCGCCTTGCCGGCGCCACCCGATGCCACCAGCGGCACGGCGCAAAGCGCGCGCACCGCCCGCAGCTGCTCCAGGTCGTAGCCGGTACGCGCGCCATCGGCGGCCATGCAATTGAGCACGATCTCGCCGGCGCCGCGCTGCTGCGCTTCGCGCACCCAATCGAACGTGGTGCGGCCGCCGTCGCGGGTGCGGGCCGCGTCGCCGGTGTACATCCGCACGCGATAGCCGGCCTCGG
>JAFEDW010000214.1 GCA_018241455.1 Pseudomonadota bacterium
GAGCAACAGCGTGGGCACCCAGGCGAGCAGCAGCGGGTTGAGGCTGAAGGCCACCGTGCCGCTCTCCACGGTGCGCTGCAGGAAGAAATACACCAGCGCGATGGCCAGTCCGAGCGTGCTGCGCGCCCCGCTTCCGGCCGAGCGCATGCTGCCGAAGCCGAAGGGCAGCGCGAACAACACGCCCAACGGGATGGCGATGCTACGCGCCAGCCCGGACCAGAACGCCAGCGCGTAGGGCTGGTAATCCTGACGGTTGGCACGCAGGTAACGCATCGCGCGGAAGCGTTCGCCCAGTGCCATTTCGCCGGGCTGCACCACGGCCATCTGCAGGAACGTGTCGCTCACCGCCGTGTGCACGACCCGCTGGTCCGCCTTGAGGTCGGTGACCGCATCGCCCGAAAATCGCGATTCGGCATAACCGCCGAGCGCCCAGGTCTTCCCCGGGCCGGTGCTGGCCCGGTCGGCATGCGCAATCGAGAGCAACCGGTTGTCAGGGGACAGTTCGAAGATCATGACGCCGCCGAACTCCGCGGCGCTGGCGCGCTCGGCGATGTTGATGACCAGGTTGCCATCGCGCACCCATGCGCCGCCGGCGCCGGCGAGGCTGACGTTGCCGTCGCGGGCGATCGCCTTGCGCTCATCCGCGTACTGCTCGAGGCGGGGCGCGATGGATTCACCGATGACCAACGCAACCACGAGCAGCAGCGCTCCACAACCGAGCATCGTGCCGGCGAGCCGCCAGCGCGACATGCCGGCGCTCCGAATCGCGGTCAGTTCATGGCTGCGCGCCAGCGCGCCGATGCCCAGCATCGCGCCGATCAGCACGCCGGCCGGGAAGGCGTTGAGCGCAAAGCGCGGCAGGTTGAGCAGGCTGTACACCAGCGCCTCGGCCATGTCGTAGTGTCCGACGCCGATGCTGCCCTGCTCGTCGATGAAATTGAACAGCGCCCCGAGCACCAGCAGCACAGTCATGACCAGCGCGATGGCTCCGAGCACGGTGCGCGCCACGTAGCGATCGACCAGGCTCATGCGCGCCGCCTGATCAGGTAGGCGGCCCACAGCAGGAACGGCAGGTGCACCCACCAGATGCCGAGCGCGGCGGGCGTCGCGCCGTGCTCGAACCAGGTGCGCGAGGCGATCGCCAGGTTGCCGTAGATCGCGAAGAACAACACCGCCTGCCAGACGCGTGCATAGCGTCCCTGGCGGGGTCGCAGGCGCCCGAGCGGCGCCGCGCACAGCGCCGCCACGAGCACCATCACCGGGTAACCGACGCGCCACTGCAGTTCGGCGCGATCGGCCAGCGGCGCGCTGCCAATCAGCGTGCCAGTCGGCTGGGCATCGAGCCGCGCGGGCATGGCGGCGGGCGCGGGCGGCGACAGCGGCACCCGCAGCTCATCGAATTTCAGCAGGTGGTAGCGACGCGTGCCCGGCACGCCCTCGAAGCGTTCGCCATCGAGCAGCACGATCGTCTGGCTCAGGCCGTCGGCGCCGGCCTCGCGGCGCGCGCGTTGCGCGACCGTCGTGATCACGGAACCGCCGGCGGCCTGCTTGATGAACACGCGCTGCAGGTCGCCGGCGGCGCCGGTGCTCGCCCCGTAGACGATCGTCCGGCCGCCATCGAAACTGCGGAACCGCCCGGGCGTGAACGGTTCGGCCAGGCCCGCCCGCACGGCCCGCGCGGTCAGCTCGACCCGCAGCGTTGCCGCCTTGGGCGCGAGCTGCAGGCTCAGCCAGCCGCTCAGCGCCGCAACGGCCACGGCCAACAGGCCGACCGGCATCCAGGCGCGGGCACCGCCGAAGCCGCAGGCCTGCGCCGCCGTCATTTCGCTCTCGTGGTACAGGCGCCCCAGCGCCAGCACGATACCCAGCATCAGACCGAGCGGCAGCAGCAGCGTGAAATTCTCCGCCGCGCCGAGCGCGAACAGCTGCAGCACCACCCCGCGCGGGTACTGGTACTGGGCCGCCCGCTCCAGCACCGCACCGAGCTGGTAGATGACGAGGATGGCCAGCAGGGCGCCGGTCACCGCCAGGAAATTGAGCGCCAGTTCCCTGAAAAAATACCGCTGCAGAATAGGCAAGGCACCCTCACGAATCGCGCCGCTTCGGCTAAACTGCCGTCCTTTCTTCGCACCACCTTATACCGAACCAGGAATCGCCCATGCAATGCACAGCCTACAGTGGCAAGACGATCGCGCAACCCGCCGATTGCCTCGTCGTCGGCGTCTTCGAGTCCCGCGTGCTCGGTACCGAGGCGCGCGCGGTCGACCGCGCCGCGCGCGGCCGCCTGCAGGCGCTGCTGCGGCGTGGCGACTTTTCGGGCCGCGCGGGTGAATCGCTGCTGCTTGGCGACGTGCCGGGCCTGCGCACCTCGCGCCTGCTGCTGGTCGGTCTCGGCGCCCAGTCTGGCTATCACCGCCGTGGCTGGCGCAAGGCGTTCGGCACGGCGGTCGCTGCGCTCGCGCGCACTCACGTGGCGAGCGCGATCATGGCGATCGAGCGCCCGGCCGACAAGGAACTCGACGCCTATGTGCAGGCCCGTTCGGCGGCCGAAGCCTGCGGCTCGGCGCTGTATCGCATCAATGACCTGAAGACCGGCAAGCGCCCGCCCGCACCGCGGCTGGCGCGCCTCAAGTTCGGTCCCTTCGAGCGCGACGCATTGGCCGACGCGCGCCGCGGGCTCGCCGACGGCAGCGCAATCGCCGACAGCGCGACGCTGCTGCGGAATCTCGCCAACCTGCCCGGCAACATCTGCACGCCGCGCTACCTGGCCGCGCAGGCCGCGCAGCTGGCGCGCACGCACCGTGCGGTGCGCGCCCGTGCATTGAACGAAGCGCAGATCCGCCGGCTGAAGATGGGCTGCCTGCTCGCGGTGACGCGCGGCAGCGCGGAGCCGCCGCGGTTCATCATCCTCGAGTATCGCGGTGGCCGCCGTGGCGCCGCACCGCTGGTGCTGGTGGGCAAGGGCGTCACGTTCGATACCGGCGGCATCTCGATCAAGGATGCGAACGCCATGGACGAAATGAAATTCGACATGTGCGGCGCGGCCACCGTGCTGGCGGCTTTCGATCTCGTGGCGCGGCTGAAGTTGCGCATGAACCTCGTCGGCCTGGTTCCAACCTGCGAGAACATGCCCGGCGGGCGAGCCATCAAGCCCGGCGACATCGTGACCAGCGCCGATGGCCAGACGGTGGAGATCCTCAACACCGATGCCGAGGGCCGGCTGATCCTGTGCGACGCGCTGCACTATGCGCGCCGCTACAAGCCCTCTGCAGTGATCGACATGGCGACGCTGACCGGCGCCTGCGTCATCGCGCTCGGCGCCCACCACACCGGTGTCATGGGCAACGACGATGCGCTGGCGCAGGAGCTGGTCGCCAGCGGCCGGCGCGCCGACGATCGCGCCTGGCAGCTGCCGCTCACCGAAGAATATGGCGAGCAGCTGCGCACGAATTTCGCCGACGTCGCCAATGTCGCCGGCCGCGACGGCGGCGCCATCACCGCGGCCGCCCGCCTCGGCCGCTTCACCAAGGGATTGTCGTGGGCGCACCTCGACATCGCCGGCACCGCCTGGTTCTCGGGCGCCAACAAGGGCGCCAGCGGCCGGCCGCTCGCGCTGCTCGGTGATTTCCTGATCCGGCGCGCACGCGGCTGACCCCGCCTGGAATACAAGTGGAGCGCGCGGATTTCTACGTGCTGGCGGGCAGCAATTCACGTGACCGCTGGAAATTCGCCTGCCAGCAGGTCGAGCAGGCCTTCCTGGCCGAAGAGCGCGTGCTGGTCTGGTTCAACAGCGCCGATGACATGGCCAGTTTCGATGATCTGCTGTGGACCTTCGCCGACC
>JAFEDW010000215.1 GCA_018241455.1 Pseudomonadota bacterium
TGCCGCGGGTGCGCAAGCTCGTCATCGCCGGCGGCGGCAACATTGGCCTGCGGCTCGCGCGCACGCTCGAGAACAGCCACCAGATCAAGCTGATCGAGCGCGACCCGCGCCGTGCGCGCCGCGCCTCCGAGATCCTGCAGAATGCGATCGTGCTGCAGGGCGACGCCGCCGACGAAGAGCTGATGATCGAGGAGAACATCGACAGCGCCGATGTGTTCGCGGCGCTGACGAATTCCGACGAGGCCAACGTCATGGCGGCGATGCTGGCCAAGCGCCTGGGAGCCAGCCGGGTCATGGCGCTGGTCAGCCGCTCCGCCTACGAAGAACTGATGGATAACCGCAACATCGACGTCGTGATCTCGCCGCAGACGATCACGATCGGTTCGCTGCTGGCGCACGTGCGCCGGGGCGACGTGGTGCGCGTGCACTCACTGCGCCGCGGCATCGCCGAGGCCATCGAAGTGGTCGTGCACGGCACCGCCGAGCGTTCGCGCGTCATCGGCCGGCGCATCGAGGAGGTCGAAGTGCCGCAGGGCGCCAGCATCGTCGCGATCGCGCGCGGCGAAGAAGTGATCATGGCGCACCACGACACGCTGATCGAGAACGAAGATCACCTGATCGTATTCCTGCCCGACCGCCGGCACGTCGAAGCGGTCGAGCGGCTGTTCCAGGGCGAGCGCTAACGCCGGCAAGCACCGAGGACGCTGCATAGATGAGATCGCTCCTGGGAGTCGTACACCTGCTCGGCTCGGTGCTGTCGCTGTTCGCGTTGCTGTTCATCGTGCCGATGGCAACGGCGATCTTCTACCACGAGGGCGCGATCACCGCCTTCGTCAGCAGCGCGGCACTGACGCTCGCGACGGGACTCGCGATTCGCACGCTGACGCTCCGCTACCGCACCGAACTCAAGCCGCGTGACGGTTACCTGCTGGTCACGCTGACCTGGGTGGCGCTGGCGGCGCTGGCGACGCTGCCGTTGATCATGCTGCTACCCGGGCTGTCGTTCACGCGCGCCTTCTTCGAGACGATGTCGGGACTGTCGACGACCGGTGCCACGGTGCTCTCCGGCCTCGATACGCTGCCGCGTTCGGTGGTGATCTGGCGCCACGCGCTGAGCTGGCTCGGCGGCATGGGCATCATCGTCATGGCGGTGGCGATCCTGCCGCTGCTCGGCATCGGCGGCATGCAGATGTACCGCGCCGACACGCCCGGCCGGGCCAAGGACACCAAGCTCGCGCCGCGCATCGCGCAGACGACGCAGCTGCTGTGGGCCGTCTACGCCGGGCTCACGGCGCTGTGCGCGCTGTGCCTGCGCGGCGCCGGCATGGACTGGTTCGACTCGATCTGCCACGCGTTCTCGGCGCTGTCGCTGGGCGGATTCTCGACGCACGACGCCAACATCGCATTCTTCAATTCGCCGCTGATCGAGTTCGTGCTGGCGGTGTTCATGCTGCTCGCGGCGATGAACTTCGCGACGCACTTCCTCGCGCTCAGCAAGGGCCAGGCCGGCACCTACAGCCGCGACCCGGAAGCCAAATGGCTGGTGCTGTGGATCGCCTTCAGCATCGTCGGCGTCAGCATCCACGTCTGGCTGAGCCACGTGTACCCGGACTACCTCACGACCCTGCGCTACGTCGCCTTCAACCTGGTGTCGGTCGCCACCGGCAGCGGCCTGTATAGCGCCGACTACGACCACTGGCCGGTGTTCGCGCCGATGTGGATGCTGTTCCTGAGCTGCCTGTGCGCCAGCAGCGGCTCGACCGGCGGCGGCATCAAGGTGTTCCGCGCGCTGGTGCTGCTCAAGCAATCGGCGCGCGAGATGTTCTCGCTGGTGCATCCGCAGGCGGTCGCGCCGCTGAAGATCGCGGGGCAACTGGTCTCGAACCGCGTCGTGTTCTCGGTGCTGGCGTTCATCTTCCTGTACTTCATCACGATCGTCGCGCTGACCTTCGCGCTGCTGATCTCGGGCGTCGATTTCCTCTCGGCCGTCAGCGCGATCATCGCCAGCATCAACAACGTCGGCCCTGGGTTGGGCGCCGTCGGGCCCGGCAGCACCTACGGTCACCTCAACGACTTCCAGCTGTGGATGTGCACCATCGCGATGTTCCTCGGCCGCGTCGAGATCTTCACGGTGCTGGTGCTGTTCACGCCGGCGTTCTGGCGTAAATGAGCGGCCCGACGTGAGGGCGCGCTTTCTTAGGCTGCGCGTGCGCTGGCCGATCCTGGCCTGCCTGTTCGGGTTCGCGTTCGTCGCCTACATGCAGCGCACGAGCTTCAGCGTAGCCGCGGCGCAGATGATGCCGGACCTCGGCATTTCGCAGATCCAGCTCGGTTGGCTGATGACCATCTACCTGGTGCCTTACACGGCGCTGCAATTGCCTGGTGGCCTGTTCGGCCAATGGATCGGCGCGCGCAAGGCGCTGGTGTACTCCGGGCTGCTGGGATTCATCGCCGCGATCGCCACGCCGCTGGCGCCGCTGGTGTCCGCCGGCGCAGCACTGCTGGCCGTGCTGATGCTGGCGCGATTGCTGCTCGGCGTCGCGCACGCGCCGCTGTTTCCGGTCTCGACCGGCGCGATCGAAAGCTGGTTTCCGGTCGGCCACTGGAGCTTCCCGAACGGCCTGCAGGTTTCGGGCTTGCAACTCGGTTCCGCGGCGGCGACGCCGATGATCGCGTTCCTGATGACCACCTATGGCTGGAAGAACGCGCTGGTCTGGACCGCGCTGCCGGCACTGCTGCTGATCGCGCTGTGGGCCTGGTACGGCCGCGACAAGCCGGCACAACACCCACGCGTATCGGCCGCAGAGCTCGCCGAATTGAAGGGCAACGAATCCGCGCCGGCGGCCGCACGCATCACGTTCGACGAAGTGCTGCAGGTGCTGTCGAACCGCGACGTGCTGCTGCTGGCGATCTCGTACACGATCATGAACTACGTGTTCTACCTGCTCAGCAGCTGGTGTTTCCTGTACCTGGTGCAGGAGCGCCACCTGTCGGTGCCGCAGAGCGGCCTGCTCGGCAGCCTGCCGTTCATCGCCGCCGCGATCGGCGCCGCCGTCGGCGGCAAGTGGTCCGATCGCCTGGCGGTGCGATTCGGGCTGCGCATCGGCTATCGCGCGATACCGCTGGTCGCGCTGCCGCTGGCGGGCGTGCTGCTGTTCGTCGGCGTGAAGGCAGCGAGCCCGTTCTGGGCGGTGGCCGCGTTGTCGCTCGCCTACGGCGTGACCGAAATGACCGAAGGTCCGTATGCGGCGGCGACGACAGCGGTCAGCCGCGAGAACGCGATGGCCGCGTGGGGCGTGGTCGGCACCGGCGGCAACCTCGGCGGCATCATCGGCACGCCGATCGTCGCCTGGCTCTCCTCGCAGCACGCGTGGACGGCCGCGTTCATCACCGGCGCCGGCGCCGCGATCGTCAGCGGCCTCATGTGGCTGTGGATCGACGGCAGCCGCGCGATGAAGCCGGCGCCCTCCATGGCGCACGGCCACTGAAGCGCGAGGGCACCGTACATGGATCGCCGCGAATTGCTGGGCCTCGGTGTCGCGCTCGGCGCGCTCGGTTCGGCCACCCGTGTCGCCACCGGCCATGCGAACCCGCCGCCCACCGGGCGATACGCCCGCTGCTTCGAACGGCTCGACCGCTACGTCGCGCAGTACCTGCCCGAGATGAACATCCCGGCGCTCACGCTTGGCCTCGCCGACGCGAGCGGCGTGCAGCGCGTGTGCGACTACGGGATCGAGGATCTCGCCCGCCGCCGGCCGCTCGAGCATGGCCGCTTGTTCCACATCGGCTCGATCAGCAAGTCGTTCCTCGCGCTGTGCCTGATGCAG
>JAFEDW010000216.1 GCA_018241455.1 Pseudomonadota bacterium
CCTCGGCGACACGATCATCGTCGCGCCGCCCTACAACGCCAGCGATGCGGAGCTGTCCGAACTGGTCGACAAGCTCGAGCGCGCAGTCGCGCGCGCGCTGCGCTGAGGACACCGCGGCGGCCGCGGTCAGTGCGCTGAGCCGGCCTGGTAGACGCGGCGGCCGCGGAACCAGGTCTCCAGCACCTGCGTCCCGGCGATGTCCCCGGCGTGGCCGGAATCGCCGAGCGCCAGGATGTCCCGGTCGAGGATCACGAAATCGGCCGACTTGCCGACCTCCAGCGAGCCGATCTCGGTGCTGCGCCCGAGCATGCGCGCGCCATTGATCGTGTAGGCATCGAGCGCCGCGCGAATCGAAATCGCCTGCTGCGCGTTCAGCGCCGGTTGCCCCGGCAGGCTCCGTGTCACCGCCATCGCCATGTTCACGAACGGCTGCGGATCGCGCGTGCCCACCGGTGCATCGGACCCGGCCACGAGGATCGCACCGGCATCGCGCGTGGCGCGCACCGGATAGGCGTGCTGGTCGTAGTAGCTGCCGCTGCCGTGCATCGCCGCGATGCTGTTGCCGCTCACGTGCTGCAGGAACGGCACCACCGTCAGGTCGTAGTCGGGGTCGATGTCGGCCCACGAATAGGTATAGGCGACGTAGAGGCGATCGCGCCCGATGCGCGCCACGTCCTCGGGCTGCGCCAGCTGCACGTGCGCCAGGCTGTCGTGCGTGGCGCTGTTGCCGTCAGCCGCGCGCGCCGCCTCGATCGCATCGAGCGCGGTGCGCAACGCCCGATCGCCGATGACGTGGATGTGCAGGTTGAAGCCGGCCAGGTGCATGCGCCGCACGTATTCGAGTTCGATGTCGCGATCGTGCTGCAGGCGTCCGCTCGAGACCTGGCATTGCCCGGGATGGAAACCGTGCGCGGCGCTGAATGCGGCGATCGCCGCATCCGCGGAATATCGCTCCGGATGCGCGCGCACCTCGACGCAGTCCGCCGAGTCGGTATCCACATAGCCGGTCACCGTCGCGCGGCCGTCGGCATCGAGCGCGAACCGCGGCTGCAGGTACGGCTGCAACAGCGCCGCGTTGCCGAGCGTCGGCGGCACGTTGTACGGGTTGCCCTCGATGACGCCGTCGGCGAACAGCTTGATGAAATCGGCGCGCAGCAGCGGATTGCCCGCGTAGCGCGCGCGCACCGCGCGCGCCTTTGCGACCATCCCGTCGTAGTCGACGCTGCCGTCGGCCTTGCGGTTGTGGCTCGGGTCGTAGAACTGCGCCAGCGTCATGCGCACGCTCATGCGGCCGCTGCGCAGCAGCTTGTCGTAGACCGGCAACCCGTCGGGCAAAGCCATCGCGTCCATCGCGCAGGTGATGCCCGCGCGGTTCAGCCGCTCGGGCACTTTCTCGGGCGCGCGCAACACCGCCGGCAGTTCGTTGTAGAGCATGCCGTGCGGATCGATGGCGTAGCGCGCATCCTCGTTGACGGCACCATTGGGCTCGCCCGACGCGTCGACACCGACGAGCCCCGCGAAGCTGGCGAACGCACCGGCCAGCGTGGCCTTCGAATAGCCGACGACGCGGCCGGAGGCATCGCGCGCCTGCGCCAGCGCCGCGCTGTTGAACGCGCTGTGGTGCGCATCGTTGCCGAGCAGTTCGACCGGATTGTGGGGCGCGGCGGCATCGAGCGCGGCGCGCAGCGTCGGGTAACCGGGCTCCGGCTGGTTGGCGCTCGGGTTCCACTGGTGCACCCGCAACATTGCACCGGCCGCGGGTTGGTAATGCCGCACGCAGCCGGCGACGAACTCGGCCAGCTGCCGCAGGCCGAGCGCGCGGCTCTCGAGGTCGCACACGTCGAGATCTGCGATATCGAGCGGATGGATGTGCGCATCGACCAAACCCGGGATCACCAGACGCCCGTGCGCGCTCGCCAGCTGCGTGCGCGCGCCGATGTACGCGTGCACGCCGTCATCGTTGCCCACGTAGACGATCCGGCCGCCGCGCACCGCCAGCGCCGTCGCCGCGTCGGTGCCGGTGCCCGTGTAGAGGTGAGCACCCGTCAGCACGAGATCGGCCGGTTCCGCGGCCTCGGCGCGCAGCGCCGGCAGCGCCATCCCCAGCAGGCATGGCAACGCCAACGCCCACCACTTGGTCGAAATCCACTCGATCATGCTCGCACCCCCACTCTATCTTATTGAATTTACGCGTATCCACGGCTTTCTGCAGCCGGTAGTTATTTTCAGTTGAAAATAATTATTTTCATATTAAAATATTCCCGATCAAAATATACCCCAGCCCGGACTTCCCCATGGATCGAATCGCCACGATTGAAAAGCGCATGCAGCGCGTGGCCGAGCGCCTGCCCGGCATGCCGGTCGCCGAGACGCTGCTGTGCCGCGTCATCATCATGCTGGGACGCGAGATGGCCGCGCATGTCGACGACGTGATCAGCCCCTACCAGCTGACCGACGTCGAGTTCCGCACCCTGCTCTCCTTGTTCTCGCAACCGGACGGCACCGCCGGCCCGAGCGACCTGTGCGCCGGCCTGGCGCAGAGCCCGGCCACGATGACGCGCATCGGCGACGTGCTGGTGGCGCGCAACCTCGTCACGCGCGTGCTCAACGAGCAGGACCGGCGGCGCATGGACATCCGCATCACGCCGCAGGGCGAAGCCCTGGTGCGTGAAGTGCTGCCGCGCATGTTCGACTACACCCGCGGCTTGTACCAGGATTTCAGCGCAGCCGAGAAGACCCGCCTGCTCGCGTCCTTGAAGAAGCTGTTTGCCCGCCTCACCATCGAGGGCGATGGCGGCAGCCACGCCGATCAGGCGGCGACCAGCCATGCAACGGGTGGCCACTCATGAGGGCGCAGATCGCGCTCGCGGCGCTGATCATTACCTCCGTTGCGGCCGGCTGCGCGACCGTCAAGCCGGCGACCGCACCGGCGCCGCTCCGCGAAGCGCCGCTGGCCGGCACGACGCTGACGACCGGCGGAACCTGGCCGGTCGCGAACTGGTGGCAGCGCTACCAGGACCCGACGCTCGATGCGCTCGTGAACACCGCGCTCGCCGACAGCCCGACGCTGGCGGCAGCGCACGCGCGCTACGACAGCGCGCGCGAATCGGTGCGCATCGCCGCGGCCGCGGTCGGCGCGCACGTCGATGCCAACGCGCAGGTGGCGCGCCAGCGGCTCAGCGACAACGGGCTGATCCCGCCGAAATTCCTCGGCTTCAGCTGGTACAACCAGGCGGACCTCGGACTGTCGGCCAGCTATACCTTCGACTGGTGGGGCAAGCAGCGCGCCAGCGTCGAAGCGGCGACCAGCGAGGCGCGCGCGGCCGCGGCCGATCGCACCGCGGCGGCGCTGGTGTTGTCCGGTTCGGTCGTCGACACGTATTTCGGCTGGCAGACCGACCAGGCGCGCATGGCGCTGCTGCAGCAGCGCATCGCGAGCCTGACGCGGTATGCCACGATCGCCGATGCGCGCATGCATGCGGCGCTCGACGATGGCGATGAACACGACAAGGCCAGCGCCGACCTCGCGGCCGCGCGCGGCCAGCTCGCCGCGCTGCAGGGTTCGGCGCAGCTGCGGCTCGTGGCGCTCGCGGCGCTGACCGGCCACGCGGTCGCCGACCTGCCCGCGCTGGCGGCGAAGCCGCTGCCGGTGCTGCCGACGGCGCTTCCCGAGCATGTCGGCCTCGATCTGCTGGCGCGGCGGCCCGACATCGCCGCCAGTCGCTGGCGCGTCGAAGCGGCGCAGCACCGGCGCCACATCGCGGCCGCGCAGTACTATCCGGATATCTCGATCCATGCGCTCGCGGGGCTGCAGAGCATCGA
>JAFEDW010000217.1 GCA_018241455.1 Pseudomonadota bacterium
CGCGCAAGGCAGCGCGCGGACGGATCATCCGGCTGCGCCGCCGGACCCGGCGACGCTGCGCCAGTACCAGGACGCGGGGTTCCAATGGGTCGATGCCTCCAACGCGACCGACGTCAGCGATCACGCGACGCGCGCCTACTACGACATCTACCGCGAGCTGCGCCGGCGCCATCCGAAGTTGCTGCTCGAAGTCTGCAACGACGGCGGACGCATGGTGGATTTCGGCAGCGCCGCGCACGGCGACTACTTTTCGATCACCGAGGCCTACGAGCCTCTGCCGAATCGCCGCGCCTTCCACGATGCCAGCTACGCGCTGCCACCGGCCATGCTCGAGAGCTATGTCGAGCAGTGGCCCGCGCCCGGCCTTGGCCAATTCCGCTACATGCTGCGCAGTGGCATGATGGGCTGGTTCTCGCTGATGACCGACACGAGCCGCTGGACACCGGCGCAGCACGCGGCGGCGCGCGCCGAATTCGACCTGTACAAATCCGCGCTCCGGCCGCTGATCCGATCGGCCGACCTGTACCACGCCAGCGCGCGGCCCGACGGCGTGCACTGGGACGGCATCGAGTATTTCTCGGCCGCGGAAGGGAGAGGCGTGCTGTACGCGTTTCGCGGCAGCGTGGCGGACGAGTCGCTGCACCGTTTTCGACTGCGCGGCTTGCAGCCCGGATTGCGCTATCGCATACACCCGCACGATCGCGGCATCGCGGGCGACTACACGGCCAGCGGCGCCGAGCTGCTGCGCGATGGCGTCGAGGTGCGCCTCGATGAGCCGCTGAGTTCCGAGCTGGTATTCATCACTCGCGCTGATCGCTCCTGACGATGATGCGTGCGCCGCGCTCGTAGGTGAAATACGCGGCTGCCCAGTCGATCAGCACGACCAGGCGGTTGCGGAAGCCGATCAGGAAATAGATGTGCGCCATCAGCCAGAACCACCAGGCGACGAGGCCGGTCAGGCGCAACCATCCGAGGTCGACGACGGCGGCCATGCGGCCGACCGTCGCCAGCAATCCATGATGGTGGTAGCGGAAGGCGCTCGCCGCGCGACCGGCAAGCCGGGCCTCGATCGCACGCGCGACGTGACGACCCATTTGCTTGGCCGCCGGAGCGATGCCGGGGACGGGACCATGCGGGCCCGCGATGCTCGCCAGGTCGCCCGCGATGAAAATATCCGGATGTGCAGGCACGCTGAGATCGGCAGCCACTTGCACGCGTCCGACCCGATCGAGCTGCGCGCCGGCCAACCGGCCGAGCGGAGAGGCGGCAACGCCCGCCGCCCACAGCACGGTGCGCGCAGCGATCGATTGCCCGCCCACCCTTACTCCTTCAGCGCTGACCTCGGTGATCGCGTGGCCGGTGGCGACTTCCACACCGAGCCGTTCCAGTTGCCGTTGCGCCGCCGCCGATAGCTTGGGCGGAAAGGCCGGCAATACGCGCGGACCGGCTTCGATCAGCCGTACGCGGCTGCGGGCCGGTTCGATATGTCGAAATTCCTGCTTCAGCGTGTGGCGTGCGATCTCGGCCAAGGTGCCGGCCAGTTCCACGCCGGTCGGTCCGCCACCGACCACGACGAAGCTGAGCCACGCGGCACGTGCCGCCTCGTCGACCGACATCTCGGCCTGTTCGAAGGCGTTGAGGATGCGTGCGCGGATGACGAAGGCATCCTCGAGCGTCTTCAGGCCGGGTGCGTGCCCGGCCCATTGCTCGTGGCCGAAATAGGCGTGCGTCGTGCCGGTGGCCAGCACCAGGTAGTCGTAGCCGTGTCGCTGTTCGTTGACCGTTACCGTGTGCGCCAGCGCATCGACGCCCTGCACGTCACCGAGGTAGACGGTGACGTTGCGCTGCTGGCGCAGGATGTGGCGGAGCGGGGCCGCGATCGACGGCGCGGCAAGCCCGGCGGTCGCCACCTGGTAGAGCAGCGGCTGGAAGGTGTGGTGATTGCAGCGGTCGATCAGCAGCACATCGACCGGCGCGCGCGCGAGCGCGCGCACGGCGCTCAATCCTGCGAATCCACCGCCAACGACAATGACGCGCGGCCTGTCAGCCATGCCCGCATCGTCGCAAACATGAGCGGGCAGGTCCACGGATTTGGCCGAGGCCCGCAGAGCGGGTAGGCTTGCATGGGTTCGCCCCCGTAGCTCAGTGGATAGAGCGGTCGCCTCCTAAGCGACAGGTCGTCGGTTCAACTCCGGCCGGGGGCGCCACGCGGTCCGGTCGCGTGGCGGCATTCCCGGGTTGGCGGCTCGACATCGAATCAAGCAAAATTGCCGTCCAACAAATATTCCACGCGGGGACATTCATGAATCGGACGAGCAGCGCGATCGCCGTATGCGCTCTGGCGCTGTCTGTCGACGCCGCGTGGGCGAGCCCGGGTCCAAGCATGCTGGCCCCGACCATGCCGATCCCGCCGCCGATCGATCGCGCGTATCCGGGCGAGATCCGGGTCAGCGTCGATGCATCGGACGTGCAGCGACGCGTCGTGCACGTGCACCAGACCATCACCGGCATCGGACCCAACCTGGTGCTGCTGTATCCGAAATGGTTGCCGGGCAGCCACGCGCCGGAGGGGCCGATCGATCGCATCGCCGGGATCCGCTTCGCGGCCGCGGGCGCACCGATTGCCTGGACGCGTGATCCGGTCGACATGTGCGCGTTTCGCGTGCAGGTTCCAAAAGGCGTCCATGCCGTCGATGTCGATTTCGACTACCTGTCGCCGACGACGGCGAAAGTCGGCTCGCTCGAGATCAGCCGCGACCTGATGATGCTGGAATGGAACGCGCTGGCGTTGTATCCGGCCGGCTACTACGCGCGGCAGATCCCCACGCGGGCCAGCCTGACGCTGCCGGACGGGTGGCAACTGGCCACTTCACTGGCGAAATCCGCTTCGAACGCCGCGACGACGGACTTCGCGCGCGTGGATTTCGAAACGCTGGTCGACAGCCCGGTCTACGCCGGCCGCTACTTCGAGACATTCGACCTCGACCCCGGCGGCAAGGCGCCGTTCATGCTCGATGTGTTCGCCGACCGTCCCGAGCTGCTGAAATTGGCGCCCGAGCACCTGGCGGCGTATCGCGCGCTGGTACAGCAGGCCTACAAACTGTACGCATCGCGGCATTTCGAGCACTACGATTTCCTGCTCGCGTTGACTGACCAGGTGGCGCAGGTCGGGCTCGAGCACCATCAGTCGAGCGAACTCGGCGGCGATCCGGAGTCGTTCATTGATTGGGACAAGACTGCCGCCGATCGCTCGCTGGCGGCGCACGAACTGACGCACTCGTGGAACGGCAAGTTCCGGCGTCCCGCCGACCTGTGGACACCAAACTACAACGTGCCGATGCAGAACAGCCTGCTGTGGGTCTACGAAGGGCTGACCGAATACTACGGCAACGTGCTGGCGGGACGTGCCGGCCTGCGCACGCGACAGCAGTCGCTCGACCAGTTCGCCGACCTCGCGGCCTTCTACGACAATCAATCCGGCCGGCGGTGGCGCTCGCTGGGTGACACCGACAACGACGAGATCATCAATCCGCGCCGGCCGCAATCGTGGACCGACTACCAGCGCTTCGAGGACTACTACGACGAGGCCGCGCTGCTGTGGCTGGAGGTGGACACGCTGATCCGCGAGCGTTCGCAGGGGAAGCGTTCACTGGATGATTTTGCCAAGGCGTTCCTGGGCATCAACGACGGCAGCATGACCGTCGTGACCTACAACTTCGCGGACATCGTCAAGACGCTCGATGCGGTCGAACCCTACGACTGGGCGGGTTTCCTGGGCGCACGGGTCAACGACACGGCGCGGCCCTCGCCGCTCGCC
>JAFEDW010000218.1 GCA_018241455.1 Pseudomonadota bacterium
GCGTACTGGAGCCGGCACGAAGACTGGGATTACACCGCGGCGGCGCTGCAGGGCAGTTCGTTCTACAAGCTGCCGGCGGTATTGCGCTGGTTTTCGGGCAATATCGGCTTCCATCACATCCACCATCTGAGCCCGCAGATTCCGAACTACCACCTGCAGCGCTGCCACGACGCCTCGCCGCAGTTGCGCCGCGTCCCGACGCTGACGTTGTGGACGAGCCTGCGGTCGGCGACCCTGCAGCTCTGGGACGAGCAGCGGCAACGGCTGATCGGTTTCCGCCGCCTGAAGTCGCTCCGCTCCGGTTAGCCCATCGGGCTCATTCAAGGCCGCTGTGGACGCCGGCTTGGACGCCTCCGTGTTGATACTCATCGCCGTCGCCGCGGCCGCGGCGATCGCCGCCGCGCTGTGGTGGGGCCGGCGGCGTGCCGCGGGCGGGGCATCGACGCTGGCCGAACGCGCTCCCGCCGCACCGGGGAGTGCCACCGCCGCTGAAGCGCCTGCTGCCGGGGCGGCTGGCGATGATGCGCTGGATGCCATGCTCGGCGCGCAAACGACGGCGCTGTGGGCCGGTACATTGAGCTCAACGGCCTTCGACCACGCCGTGCCGGTTGAACACGAGCCGGTCATGCTCGCGGCCCGCAACGCGCTCGCGGCCGACCCGCTGTCGGACAAATATTTTCCCCGCCGCCCGATGCTGATGCCGCAGCTGCTGGCCGCGGTCAACGACCCGGATGCGCCACCGCTGAAGCTGGCTGGCATCATTGCGCAGGATCCGGTGTTGACCGGCAATATCCTCAAACTCGCCAACAGCGTGTATTTTCGCCTCAGCGCTGTGCCGGTCGAAAGCATCCAGCGCGCTGTCGTCGTCTGCGGCACCGACGGCCTGCAATCGCTCGCCGCCACCGCGCTCGTGCAGCCGGTGTTTCGCGGCGGCTCGGCCGAGCACAACCGCTTTCCCGCAGTGCTGTGGGAGCGTTGCACGCAAGCCTCGATCGCGGCCGAAGCGTGCGCGCGGCTGTGGTGTCCGGCCGATCGCCAGGCCGCGCAGCTGCTCGCGCTGTTGTCGGCTCTGGGTCCGCTGGTGGCCTACCGCGTCGTCGAGGACCAGTACCGCGCGCAACCGAAACTGCAGCCCGCGCCGGCGGTGTTCCTGCAGGTCATCGACCGCTATGCGCGCGCGATGGCGGCGCGCATCGCGACGCTGTGGCAGAGCCCGCCGCGCATCGTCGCAGCCCTGCAGGGTGAGCAGCCCGACGAACCGCTGGTGCGCGCGCTGCGCGCCGGCGAGCTGCTCGCGACACTGTCGTTGCTCGCGGCCGCCGGGCAGGCCACCGACGAGGAGTGCGCGGCGCGCGCCACCGCGGCGGGCATTCCGGCGCGGCTGTTCGAGACGGCGTGGACCAAGCTGCATCCGCCACGGGATTGACTGGCACGTCCTTGCACTCTGCAGACTGAAACCGAAGGGGCATTGCACATGATCGTATTGATAGTCCTGCTCGCACTGGGCACGGTGCTGGTCGTTTACTTCATCGGCATCTACAACAGCCTGGTGGCGCTGCGCGAGAGCGTGCGGCAGTGCTGGGCGAACATCGACGTGCTGCTCAAGCAACGCCACGACGAACTGCCCAAGCTCGTCGAGACCTGCAAGCAGTACATGCAGTACGAGCAGGAAACGCTGGAGAAGGTCATGCGCGCCCGCACCGCGGTGTTCGCGGCCAGCGCCGGCGGCAACGTCGCCGCGGTCGGCGCGGCGGAACAGCAGCTGCGCGGCGACATCGGCCGCCTGTTCGCGGTGGCCGAGAACTATCCGCAGTTGAAGACCGATGAGTCGTTCAAGCAGCTGCAGGCGCGCATCAGCGGGCTGGAGGAGGCGATCGCCGATCGCCGCGAGCTCTACAACGACCAGGTCAACATCAACAACACGCGCATCGACCAGTTCCCGGACGTGCTGATCGCCCGCCGCTATGGTTTCAGCGCCAAACCGCTGCTGGAATTCGCCGCGCCCGAGAAGGCGGACGTCGACGTCGGCGCGCTGTTCAGGAAATAAGCACCGCGCGAGGCTGCGGGCGCGATGGATGATCCGCGATTCTGGCAGGCGGCGCTCGCGATCGCGGCGCCGCTGTGCTTCTACTTCGGATTCCGCAACTGGCGGCTGGCGCGGCTCATCGACGACACGCCGTTGTCGCGCATCCGCTCCGCGGCGCAGGGCTACGTGGAACTCAGCGGCGTCGCGCTGATGGGCGAGGGCGCGCCGACGGTCGCGCCGCTGACGCAACTGCCATGTGCCTGGTGGCTGTATCGCATCGAGAAGCGCATCGGCGAAGGTCGTGACGCGCGCTGGCACACGATCAATCGCGGCGCCAGCATCACGCCATTCCAGCTGCAGGACGGCACCGGCACCTGCCTGGTCGGGCCGGTCGGCGCCGACGTGCGGCCGGGCCAGCGCGACAGCTGGCGCGGATCCGCCCCGTGGCCCACGGCGCTCGGCGGCGGGCAGCGCTTCTTCGGCCCGGAGAGCGGCGACTATCGCTATACCGAGCACCGCATCGGCGAGCGCGAGCAGGTCAGCGTCATCGGCGAGTTCCGCACGCTGGGCGGCGTCGCTGGCCCCGAGCCGACCGTCGAAGTCATGCGCCTGCTGGCGGAATGGAAGCAGGACCAGCCGGCGCTGCTGCAGCGCTTCGATGCCAACCATGACGGCGTGCTGAGCCAGGCTGAATGGGAACGCGCGCGTGCGGAGGCGCGTGCGCAGATCGAGCGGCAGCCGCCGCGAGCGGGCGCGCCGCTGCAAAGCGTCATCGTCAAGCCCGGCGACGGGCGCCCGTTCCTGATCGCGGCCCACGACCTGGCTGCACTGGCACGCCGCAGCCGCATCGCCGCCGCCGCATTGCTGCTGGGCTTCCTGGCCGCGGTGACTGCCCTGGCCGTGATGCTCCTTGGGCCCGACTGATGCCGATTTGCTGCCCGGGGGCCACTACCTTAGAATCGCGCGCCTTGTGTGGGGCGGTAGCTCAGCTGGGAGAGCGTCGCGTTCGCAATGCGAAGGTCGAGGGTTCGATCCCCTTCCGCTCCACCAATTCCCTTTTCTTCAGGTCGCTGGCCGGTACGTCGAGGCCGTGACCGCGAGCCGCACGTGATCGGCCTCGCTGTCGCTGACCTGGATGGTTGCCGTGCCCGCTGGCAGCTGGAATTCGAGCACCTTGCGCAGCAGCGCGCACTCCTGGCTGCCCGTGTAGGCGGCGGCCGGCACGATGCGACCATCGGCCACCACGTCGATCCAGGCGTCCGCGTCGAGCGACACGCGATACCGGCCGGCCCGCGCGATCCGCACGCGGATGAGTCCCGCGAACCGGCCGTCGGCGTCGCTGTATTTGCCGGGATCCGTGGCGAATTGAACGGCCGATTGGTGCGTGAGCGACAGCCGGTACGCTCTGGCCTTGCCGATGAACGGCGCGGCGGCACTCGAACCCGCCTGGATGCGCGCGCTGTGGCGGGCGAACACCGCGAGCTCGGTTTGCACGTTCCAGGTGAATCCTGCGCAGCGATCGTCGGCCGCCGGCGCGGCCATTGCCGCGAATATCGCCAGCAGGAACCAGGCGCGCAGTGGCATCGTTTGCTCCTCGGTGTTTCGGCGCTAGGCTAGCATGACCGTGGTCCCGCAACCTCGTACGCGCGCGCTCCAATGTGCCTATCTGCTGGCCGCCTGCCTGCCGCTCGCGTGGTCCGCCGCCGCAGCGCAGCCGGCAGCTCATCGAGTGGGCAATGCAGATGCCTCGATCGTGATCGAAGCGCAAGCGGGTGCGCCGTTGTTG
>JAFEDW010000219.1 GCA_018241455.1 Pseudomonadota bacterium
CGCGCGACTGGGACAGCCCGCGGCACTATCCGGATGCCGACATCGTGGCTCTCGATCCGCGCTTCACGTTCAACGTGAACACCGGTGCGATCGAACGGCTGACGACCGGCTACCGCTGGTGCGAAGGTCCGGTGTATTTCCGCGACCTGCGCTGCCTGGTGTGGAGCGACATCCCGAACAACCGCATGATGCGCTGGAACGAAGACGACGGCAGCGTCGGCGTTTTCCGCCAACCGTCGAACTACGCCAATGGCAACACGCGCGACAACGGCGGGCGGCTGGTCACGTGCGAACACGACACGCGGCGCGTGACGCGCACCGAGTACGACGGCTCGATCACGGTGATCGTCGATCGCTACCAGGGCAAACCGCTCAATTCACCGAACGATGTGGTCGTCAGTTCCGACGGCGCGATCTGGTTCACCGATCCGGGCTACGGCATCCTCGGCAACTATGAATCCGGCGCGAAGCGCCCGCTCGAACTGCCGGCCAACGTGTATCGCGTCGATCCGCATACGGGCCGCGCCGCAGTCGTGGCCGATGATTTCGACCGCCCGAACGGACTGGCCTTTTCGCCCGACGAACAGCGCCTGTATATCGTCGACAGCGGCGGCCCGGCACACATCCGTGTTTTCGATGTCGGCAACGGCGGAAAACTCGGCGGCGGCCGCGTGTTCGCGACCAGCAAACCCGGCACGGCCGATGGCATCCGCACCGACATGGCCGGCAACGTGTGGTGCAGCCAGGGTTGGGGCGATCCGAAGGAAGACGGCGTGCGCTGCTATGCGCCCGACGGCACGCTGATCGGCAAGATCCTGCTGCCGGAAACCGCGGCCAACCTCTGCTTCGGCGGCCCGAAGAAGAACCGCCTGTTCGTCTGCGCCAGCACGTCGGTGTACGCGGTGTACCTCAACGACGTCGGCGCGCAGCAGCCATAGTGCCGGCGCTTCAGCCGCGCCGGAAGCAGCCGCTGGCGTGGTCGTCGACGATGCCGACCGCCTGCATCCACGCGTAGACGATCGTCGGCCCGACGAACTTGAAGCCGCGGCGCTTCAGTTCCTTCGAGATGCGCTCCGACAGCGCCGAGGTCACGACGCGCGTGCGGCCGTTGCCGCGCACCACCTTGCCATCGGTGAATGACCAGCAGAAGGCGCTGAAATCCTCGCCGCGCGCCGCCATGTCGCAATAGATCCGCGCACCGCGGATCGTCGCCTCGATCTTGGCGCGCGCCCGGATGATGCCCGCATCGCCCATCAGGCGCCGCACGTCGGCCGCGCCGAAATGCGCGACCTTCACGGGATCGAAGCCGGCGAAGGCGGTGCGAAAGGCCTCGCGCTTGCGCAGCACGGTGATCCACGACAGGCCGGCCTGGAATCCTTCCAGCATCAGCATTTCCCACAGCATGCGGCCGTCCCGCTGCGGCCGGCCCCATTCGCGATCGTGGTATTCGCTCATCAGCGGATCGCCGTCCGCCCAGCCACAGCGTCGGCGCGCCGATTTACGTGATTTCGCCATGCACCCTACCCGCACCGGGCCGCTGTCGGAGACAATAGCGGCACGGCGCCCTGTTGGCAGAAGACTATGAGCGAAGTCCCGAGCGATATCTATACCGAACCCGACAACGTCGACGTGGACACGCTGGCCAACCTCGGCCCGCTGACAAAGCTCGCCGGCGTTTGGGAAGGGCTGCGCGGTGTCGATGTGAATCCGAAACCCGAGGGACCGCGCCGACAGGCGTACCTCGAGCGCATCGACCTGCAGCCGATCGACCCGCAGGCGAACGGGCCGCAGCTGCTGTACGGCCTGCGCTATCACACGCACGTGGTGAAGCCCGACGAAGTCGAGACCTACCACGACCAGGTCGGCTACTGGCTGTGGGAGCCGGCCACGGAGGCGCTGATCCACACGCTGACCATTCCGCGCGGCCAGGCGGCCCTCGCCATCGGCAAGGCCGCGCGCGACGCGACCAGCTTCGAAGTCGTCGCGAAGCGCGGTTCGACGGAGAACGGCATCAGCTCCGGATGGTTCCTCGAGCAGGCGTTCACGACCACCGAGTTCAGGCTCAAGGTCACGATCCATGCCGACGGCACGTGGTCGTACTTCGAAGACACGGTGCTGCTCGTCAAGGGGAAGTCGGAGCCCTTTCACCACACCGACGGCAACACGTTGACGAAGATCGGCGAGCCCACGCCCAATCCACTGGCCAGGGCGAGGTGAACGCATGATGCCGGGAATCGACGTGCCGGCCCGCCGCCTGCGCACCCTCGTCGAACCGCATATCGTCGGCACGGCGGCGCGCGTCTCGCTGCTGGTCGGGACGGTGCTCAACCTCGTCAACCAGGGGCCGGAACTGCTGTCGCACAAGGGAATTTCCTGGCCCCGGATCGCAATGAACTATATCGTGCCGTATTGCGTGGCGACCTACAGCGCCGCGGCCATCCAGTGGCGCGCGAACGCGACGCGAGACAGCCGTTGAGGTATCTGCGAAACTGGCCACCTGACCCGATCCCATAGGAACGACCATGACCGAAGAATCCAAGCAGAAGTTCACGTCCAAGGTTCGCCGCGGCCTCAATTGGGTGCATACCCAAGCGCAGGCGGACTTCAATCGCCTCAAGGAATCGGCCGGCGGCGGCCGCGTGCCCGGCTTCAACGCCGGCGACCTGGCCGACATCGAAGCGGCGCTCGTCTGGATCGACCAGAACAAGGAGCCCAAGGCGGGCTAGCGTTCGCGCGCTTAAGGATCGCGCGCCGCGCAGCCAGGCCCGGCGCGCGGCTACGCCAATCCTGCGCCGAACAGCGCCAGCATTCGCGACCACGCCTTCTCGGCCTGGTCGTGGTCATAGACGTGCGAATCCGTCGGACACCAGCCATGCTGCGTACCGGCGTACACCTCGACCTCGGCCTGCAGATGCGCTCGATCGAAGCTCTCGCGCAACACCCGCTTGGCATCCGGTTCGCGCTCGTCGTCGTTGGCGGCGATCGCGATCAGGTAACGCGCGTGGGTCTTCGCGATCAGCAGGTGCGGGCTGTCCGCATCCTTCGTGACCAGGCCGCCACCGTGGAATGTCGCCACCGCGCCGATGCGATCGGCCCGCGCGGCCGCCGTGCGGAACGCGATCGGCCCGCTCATGCAGTAGCCCATCGTGCCGACCTTGCGCTTCGTGTTTACCGCGGCCTGAGCATCGAGGAAATCGACGAAGGCCTTGGCATCAGTCGCCGCCGTCGCGGGCGAGAGCGAATGCGCCAGGCTCATCAGCGCATCGCGCGTCCTGGCATCGCTGAAATCCGCGTGCTCCGGGGCCGTCGGGGCTTTTTGGCTGCGGTAGAAGGGATTGACGACCAGCACGGCGTAGCCCGCGCCGGCCAGCCGCGTGGCCATGCCCTTGAACGCCGGCCGCAGGCCGAAGATATCCGGCCACATCAGCACCGCCGCGTGCGTGCCGCTGGCCGGACGCACGAAATACGCATCGGCCGTGCCATCGGGCGTCGCGATCGAGACGTCGGCGCCGACGGTGGCAACGCCAGCCGCACTCGTGCCAGTCGCGTCGGCGCCCAACGCCCACTGCGGCAACATCGCCACCAGGCCTGATCCCAGCGCCATCGCGCCAAACCGCCTGCGGCTCAACGCCGCGCGTTTGGCGAATTCATCGAAGTCGTCGTGTTCACACATTGCGGCGCTCCCTCGCGCGTCGCGACGCCTGAAGGCTTGTCACTTGCGTCGCTCCAGGTCGAAGGCGCGCAGGTGGTGCAGCGCCAGCTCCGGCCGGGCGAAATGCCAGCTGGTCAGTGGCTCGCGGCGCATG
>JAFEDW010000021.1 GCA_018241455.1 Pseudomonadota bacterium
CTGGTGCCGCGCGCCGAGGCGCGTGTATCGCTGTACGACGGCGGCTTCATCGCCGGCGACGGCGTGTGGGAAGGCATCCGCCTGCACAAGGGCGCGTTGCTGTTCCTCGATGCGCACCTCGACCGCCTGTACTGGGGCGCGGCGCAGATCCGGCTCGATCTCGGCATGGATCGGGTGATGCTGGCCGCGGAGCTGGAGCGCACGCTCGCCGCGAACCAGATGCACGACGGCGTGCACATCCGGCTGATGGTCACGCGCGGCGAGAAATCAGCGCTGAACCAGGACCCGCGCAACGCGCTCGGCCGGCCGACGATCGCGATCGTCGCCGAATACAAGGTGCCGGCGCCGGAACTGCGCACCACCGGCATCAGCCTGTGCACGTCCTCGGTGCTGTGCACGCCGGCGTCGATGTTCGACATGCGATTGAACTCGCACAGCCGCCTGAACCTGATCGGAGCGCTGCTGCAGGCGATCGATGCGGGCGCCGATGAGGCGCTGATGCTCGATCCGAACGGCTTCGTGTCGAGCTGCAACGCGACCAATTTCTTTTTCGTCAAGCGCGGCGTCGTCAAGACCTCGACCGGCGAGTACTGCTTCAACGGCATCACGCGCGGCAACGTCATCCGGCTGTGCCAGCAGGCACAGCTGCCGGTCGAGCGCGGCGAGTTCACGCTGGCGGAGGTGCAGGATGCCGACGAAGCCTTCGTGACCGGCACCTTCGGCGGCGTGACGCCGGTGCGCGAGATCGACGGGCGCGTGCTGTCGGCGACACTGCCCGGGCCGCTGACGCAGCGCGTGCAGGACCTGTACGCCGGGCTGCGCGACGCGCAGGCGGCGGGCGCGCGCTGATGGAGCCGGTACCACTGCGCATCGCGATGTGGTCCGGGCCGCGGAACATTTCCAGCGCCATGATGCGCTCGTTCGGCGCGCGCGCCGACGCGGCGGTCATCGACGAACCCTTTTACGCCGCCTACCTGGCGCTGTCGGGCGCGGACCACCCGATGCGCGCGGAAGTGCTGGCCTCGCAATCCAAGGACTGGCGCGAGGTGGTCGCACTGCTGCTCGGCCCGGTGCCGGGCGGCAAGCCGATCTGGTACCAGAAGCTGATGACGCATCACATGCTGCCGCAGTTCGGGCGCGAGTGGATGCGCGAGGTGCGCAACGCGTTCCTGATCCGTGATCCGCGCTTCGTGCTGGGTTCCTACATGCGCATCCGCGACCACGGCGCGGTGACGCTGGCCGACATCGGCATCGTGCAGCAGCGCGAGTTGTTCGAGCGTGAAGCCGACCGCCTCGGCGCGGCCCCGCCGGTCATCGAAGGCGCCGACGTGCTGGCCGATCCGCCGCGCATGCTGGCGCGCTTGTGCGCCGCGCTCGGCATCCCCTATTCGGCCGCGATGCTGCGCTGGAGCGCGGGCCGGCGTGACACCGACGGCGTCTGGGCGCCGGCCTGGTACTCGGCCGTGGAGAGTTCGACCGGCTTCGCGCCCGCGCCGGCCGTCGCCGCCGCGGCGCCCGAGCTGCCCGGCGAGCTCGCGCGCCTCGCCGAGGAGGCGCAACCGCACTATGCGGCACTGGCAACGCACAAGCTCTAGCGGGGTATAATTGCGCATCGCCATTGCGCGCGCTGCGGCGCCGCGGGAATCCACCATGAATACCTTCGATGCCAACGCCACTCCGATCCGCACCGGCTACGACTCCGACGTGCCGCCGAACCTGCTCGAGTTCATGCTGAAGAGCTGGAACCCGAAGGGACGCAAGCTCCCGAAGGTGATTCCGGATGCGGCGAGCTTCCGCCAACGGCGCGCGCGCCTCTCGCAGCGCTTCCCCGGCGAGGTGCTGGTGATTCCGACCGGGCATCGGAAAGTCCGATCGAACGATACGTATTACTCTTTCCGCCCGGGAACCGATTTCTACTACCTGACCGGCGCCTTCGAACCCGACTGCGTGCTGGTATTGCTGCCGCGCGGCGATGCGCACGAGGCCTTGCTGTTCGTCGAGCCGAGTCCCGGCAAATCCGACGCGACCTTCTTCACCGATCGCAACAAGGGTGAACTGTGGGAAGGCCCGCGCTTCGGCGTCGGCGAGAGCGAACGGCGCTACGCCATCGACTGCCGGCCGCTGCCGGAATTGTCCGCGACGCTCAAGGCGGCCACCGCGCTGCCCAACGCGAAGCAACGCGTGCTGTGCGGATTCTCGCGCGACACCGAGGCGATGCTCGGCTCCGGCGGGCCGGAGCAGGCGAAGCGCGACGAGGAACTGGCCACGTTCCTGTCCGAGATGCGCCTCATCAAGGACAACAGCGAACTGAAGGCCCTGCGCAGCGCCGTCGAGGCCACCAAGCGCGGCTTCGAGGATGTGATCGCGCGCCTCAAGACCGCCAAGGGCGAACGCGAACTCGAGGGCGTGTTCTGGACGCGCGCGCGCATCGAGGGCAACGAGGTCGGCTACACCTCGATCGTGGCCTCCGGCTCGCACGCCTGCACGCTGCACTGGAAGCACAACGACGGCACGATCCGCAAGGGCGACCTGCTGTTGCTCGACGCCGGCGTCGAAGGCCACTCGCTCTACACCTCCGACGTGACGCGCACGCTGCCGATCTCGGGCCGCTACACGCGCGAGCAGCGCGCCGTCTACGAGATCGTGCTGGCCGCGCAGCACGCCGCGCTGAAGATGGTCAAGCCCGGCAACGATTTCATGGCGCCCAACAAGGCGGCCATGCAGGTGCTGGCGCACGGGCTCGAGCGCCTCGGAATACTGCCGATGAGCGCGGCCGAGGCTTTGCGCGACGAGAACCAGTTCTACCGCCGCTATTCGCTGCACAACGTCAGCCACATGCTCGGCCTCGATGTGCACGACTGCGCGCTGGCGCGCGCCGAGAACTACAAGTACGGCAAGCTGCAGGCGGGCATGGTGCTCACGGTCGAACCGGGCCTGTATTTCCAGACCGACGACCTGACCGTGCCGGCGAAGTACCGCGGCATCGGCGTGCGCATCGAGGACGACATCGTCGTCACCGCCACCGGCCACCGCAACCTGTCGGCGATCCTGCCGCGCGAACCGGACGAGGTCGAGGCCTGGATGCAGCAGGTCTGGAAGCGCGAGGCGCGCAAGCGCCGCTAGCCTTCGCTGCGTGAGCGACCTTTTTCTCTACGTCGTCACGGTACTGATCTGGGGCTCGACGTGGTTCGCGATCACGTTGCAGCTCGGTACGGTGCCGCCGGCGGTGTCGGTGGCGTGGCGCTTCCTGGCCGCGGCCGCCATCCTGATCGGCTACTCGCTGCTGCGCGGGCTGCCGCTGCGCTTCAGCCGCCGCGAGCACCTGTGGATGGCGCTGCAGGGCCTGCTGCTGTTCTGCCTCAACTATGTCGGCTTCTACGTCTCCGAGCAGTACCTCGCCTCCGGGCTCGTGGCGGTCATCTGTTCGCTGCTGACCGCCGGCAACATCATCGGCATGCGCGTGTTCTTCGGCGTGCGCACGCGGCCGCTGAACCTGCTGGGTGCGCTGCTCGGCATCACCGGCGTGGCCGTCCTGTTCTGGCCCGAGCTGCAGGCCCTGTCGACCGGCGGCAAGACGACCCTCGGCATGGCCTGGGCCTTTGGCGCCACGATCTGCGCTTCGCTCGGCAACATGGCCGCGGCGCGCAACCAGCGCCGGCATCTGCCGGTGCTGCAGGTCAACGGCTGGTCGATGCTCTACGGCGCGCTGTGCACGTGCGCAATCGCTGCGCTCATGGGCCAGCGCTTCACGTTCGAATGGTCGTGGCGCTACGTATCGACGCTGGCCTACCTCGCGGTGTTCGGCTCGGTGCTGGCCTTCGGCGCGTATCTCACGCTGATGAAGCGCATCGGCGCCGGCCGCGCCGGCTATGCAATGGTTGCCATCCCGGCGGTTGCATTGCTGATCTCCACCGTGCTGGAGAACTTGCAGTGGACCGCGAACCTGTGGGCCGGCGTCGCGCTTTGCCTGGCCGGCAACGTGCTGGTGCTGCGGCGCGAAGCGTGAACCGGCACTAGAGATCGACCGTCGCGGTCAGCGCGAGCCGCCGCCCTTGTTCCGGCAGCACGATGCCCGAGGGCTGGATCATCGGGTCGATGGCATCGTTGAGGTCATCGGCATCGAGCCGCAGCACGCAGACCCGCCCGAACAGGCTGGTGCGATAGCGCACCGTCACCGACACCGTTTCGAATGCGCCGAGCTGCGCCTGCCCGGCCGGGCGTGACGAGACGCGGTTGACGTGCAGTCCGGCTGACAGCGGCCCCCAGCGCTGCGGCGCGTAGTCGAGGTTCGCATCGAGCAACAACGGCACCGTGCCGATGGCCGCGCCGCCATTCGGATCGGCGGCGGCATTGCCGAGCGTCACGCCCGGCCGCAGCCACACGCCGCCCAGCACCGCGGTCAGCCCGTTCGCGGCGGCGATCGTCGCCGATGCTTCCACGCCGCGATGCCGGATGTGCCCGAGCTGGACGTAGTTGCCGTTCGTGTCCAGGTTGAAATAGGCCTTCTGGATCTCGAACACGCCGGCCACGAACTGCAGGCCATCATGCGGCGTCATGCGCACGCCGGCATCGACTTGCCACGTTGCCGTCGCCGGCGCCGTGGCGAAGGCGTTCGCGGCATTGTTGGGGGCCGGCGCGGAATCCTCGAGGCCGCGCGTGTAGCCGGCGTAGACGACCGTCGTGTGACGCGCGTTGAGCGTCACGCGCAGGTTCGCCAATGTCGGCGTCGAGTGCTGGCGCGTCGTGACGAACGTAGACGGGTCGGCGCTCGGTGCGACAATCGATCGTCGATAGTCCACTTTCTGCAGCCCCAGGCTGATCGAGCCGCGCCCCGTCCAGCGTTGCTCGAACGAGGCGCCCAACCCCAACTGGCTCACGTGGTCCTCGCTGCCGGGATTGAATGACACCGTGGGCTCGGGGATCGCACGGAAATCGTCGATGCGCACCCGGCACGCGTTGGCGACGCTGACCGTGCAGATCTCATCGGTGTAGTCGCGGAACCAGTCGCCGCCGAAACTGCGCGACAGGTTCCGGCCGCGCAAGGCGAGCGACCACAGTCGCATGTGACGGCCCGTGCCGCCACGATGCAGCAGCCGCATCTCTCCGGACACCGAACGCGCTTCCACCGGCGGCGTGACGTCGAACGCGTGGCGCACCGTTCCATCGGCCCGCAAATCATCGTAGATGTCGTTGTAATTGACCGGATAACGGCCATCGGAAAGAAACAGCCCACCCGCCCACGACCAGGCGTCATTGCCAACCGACCGCGCGAGCGCTCCGGCCGTGGTCTCGCTCCAGCCCCAGCGCGCCCAGCGCTGCGCCGGCAACAGCCGCTCGATGAATGCCGGCGGCGGATCGGTGCCGTTGATATAGACCGTCGGCAACACATCGTGCTCGCGACCGCGCACCTGGCCCCAGAACGGAATCACCTCGAGTTGCGGCGATGGCCGCCATCGCCCGACCGCGCCCACCTCGTACAGGTGCGAGCGACGCGCGAGATCGATGTCGAAGTTGGACTGCGCGTGGTAGCACAGGCCGACGCCGCCCTTGCCGCTGCCCGCGACGCGTTGGCCGTCGAGCTCAAGCGCCGACAGCAGGAACGGCCCGCGCGTGACCAGCACCGAGGCGCCGTTTGCCGGCCCGGTCGGATGCAGCGTGAAGTTCGCGATGCCGGTCGGCGATGGCGTGTCGAAGAACTGCGCCGCCAGCCCGACGCGCACGGTCTGTTCGACGACCAGGCAACGATTGGTGGCATAGGTCTGCTGGTCGAAATACAGGCCTTCGATGCGCAGGTTGCCGGCGGCGCGCGGACTGAATCCGCGCACATGCTCGAGGTCGTACAGGCCGATCTGTTGCGATCCGACCGTCGTGCCGAAGGCATCGTCTGCGGCGGTCACCGCATTCTCGTCGGCGCGCTGCGCGTGCGCGCTGGCGCTTGCGAGCACCGCCGCCGCCAGCGCCGCGGGCAGCCAGCGGGTAAATAAATGCGCCATCCTTGCCTATCCGGACCGTGGATGGCGCGATTGTAGCGATTCTGGCGCGCCGCCGATGCGGCCAGTTCAGTGTGGCGCCGCGTGGCGCTCGGCGCGTATCGAATGCGGCCCCGGGCCGACGACGTCACGTTTGCGCAGTCGCTGCGGCACCACCGAGTACTCCGCGCGCAGGTGGCGAAACAGGCTGGTGCGGCTGCCGAAGCCGACCTGCTCGGCGATTGCGGCCATGGTCCAGTCGGAGTCCTGCAGCAGCCGCAATGCCGCGGCGGCGCGCTTGCGATTGAGATAGTGGCTGGGCGTCAGGCGGTAGACCGATTTGAAGGTGCGCAGGAAATGGAACGGCGAGAGGTGCGCCGCGGCCGCGATGTCCTTCAGCGCGATCGGATCGCGATAGCGCGCATGGATGAAATCGACGCCGCGGCCGAGGCGCCGCAGCAGCTCGCGTCGCGTCGCGGGTTTGCTCGATGGGATGGCCGCTTCGACACGCAGGTGGCGGTGCTGCAGCTTCAGCATCCGCGCCAGCAGGAACTGCAATTGCTCATCGAGCCAGTGCGGCTCGTCGACGCCGGCATCGACGGCGCCGCGGATATGGCGCAGCACCGGGCTGACGATGCGGTCATGCTCGTACAGCCGCTCGGCGAATTCTCCCGCGCCCGTGCGGCGGGCGGTGTGATCGTCGAGCTGTTCGTCGACGGAGGCCGACAGCGCGCTCCACACCTGATCCACCAGGCCCGCATCGAAGAAAATGGAAAATGAATGCACCGGCCACAACGACTCGATGCGGCTGCCGTAGCTACGCCCGGCGTTGATGATTGCGAAGGTATCGTCGTCAACCGATACGCGGTGGCCATCGAGGAAGTACTCTTCCGCGCCGCCGAATGCGGCCTTGATGGACAGCAGTTGCCGGTACGCCGGGTATTCCACGCGACGCGCCCGCGCGGATATGACCGCGCTCTCGCGGCCCCAGCGCTCATAGAACTGCGGCCTGAAGGCCGGATCCCAAGTCGCGGGCATTTCCCGGTAGATCACCAGACACCTATGGCGGGCACTCGCCGTTGCCCCAGTCTCACAGCCTAGACCCGGCGGTGGCCTGGGTTGTTGCAGATCTTGCCATTATCTTGCCACACCCGACACCGGCGGGTCCTTGTCGGGTAAGTTGCTGATTCCGCCTCGAAGCGGCGGCCTGAACGAATTGGAGCCATCCCTATGCGTAGATTTTCCCGCTGTAGATCGTTGGTCCGCTCGGGCATGACTTATGTCGCAGGAGGTGTTTGTGGCGTAGCGGCCCTGTGCATGGTCGCATGCGGCAACAGCGCGGTGCGGCCGGCAGCGAACCCAACGCCCGTGGCGACGCGCGTGGCCACGGACGCAGACATCCAGTGCTCATTTCAGCGTGTGACGGGATCGAATGTCGCGGTCAGGGTCTGCACCACCCGATTGCAGCGCGAGCAGGCCGAAGCATCGGCACGGGAGATGCGCACGACGCTATCAAACGAGGCCGGGGTGAACTGCGGCGCTCCGCCCGGCTGCTCCCAGCGGTAGCACGAGGGCCATCCGGACACCGCCCGCGGGTCTGCGGGCGATGTCCGGCTGGCCGGTACGACGAGACAGCGTCAGAACTTTGCAGTGAACGCCACGAAGATCTGCCGACCGAGGATATCGTAGCTCGGGTAGGTGTTGGGCGATCCAGTGCCGGTGATATCGTCACCCAGAACAGGTGGATCCTTGTCCGCGATGTTGTTCACGCCACCACGCAACTCGATGCCTTTCCGCGCGGGCCACACCACCGCCAGGTCGAGGTAGCTGTACGCCTTGATTGTTGCGCGCTGTTTATCGTAGCCCGGAGCGCCCGCTGCCGTGCTCTCGACGAAGTGCAACGACGGATCATCGCTGTTGTTGTCGAATGACGTGCTGCCGATGTAGCGCCAATTGAGCGAGACCAGGAGCTTCCGCCACGGCGTTTCCCAATTGAACCGCACGGTGTGGCGCCACCGGGGGTTGATGCCATTGCCGCAACTGGTGCCGAACAGTCCCGCGCAATCGTAGGTATGGGCGCCGGTGTACGGCGTGGAAGTGGTGTGCTCCAGGTAGGTTCCGTTCAGCGCGGAGGCCAGCGCACCCAGTCGTCCCAGGTTCAGCCGGTAGTTCAGCCCCAGGTCGATACCGGAGAACAAGGCCGCACCGGTATTGACCGATGTCTGGCGGATGTAGCCGCCTCCAGCGACGGACGCGCCAAACAGGGCACCGAGTGGCGTGCGCACGATTTGACCGCAATATTGCGGCGTGCCATTCAGCAAGCACCCGTTGAAGAGCACGGCGCCCGGGAGTGATCCGACCAGGTTGTCCATCTGGATGTGAAAGTAGTCGATCGTGCCAGTCAATCCGGGCACCAGGCCGGGTGCCGCGGTCACGCCAATCGAGTACGTATCCGCGGTTTCCGGCTTCAAAGCCGTGTTGCCACCAATGACCTGGCCGCACTGGTTGGAGACGCACTGCTGGATGGTATTGGTCGTTCCGCCATTGCCATATTGTGCGGCAGTCACCCCGGTATGCATGCACTGCTCCAGCGTTGCGGTGGCCGCGACAAGATTGCCATTGTTATCGACCGTTGGGGCGCATGGATCGATGCCGATGAAACTCTGCTGGCCGTAGGACTGCGGGTTATACAGTTCGATCAGGTTCGGTGCGCGGATGGCGCGGTCGAACGAGTAGCGCACGCGCAAGCTGTCGATCGGCGAGTACTGAACCTCGAACTTGTACGTGTTGGTCTTTCCGGCCAACGAGTACTTCGAGTAGCGGTAGCCGGCATCGACGACGAGATTCTTGATGCCGGGCTTGTCATCGGCCAGCGGTGCGCGCACTTCCAGGAATCCCTCGTCGACTGAATAGCCATTGTCGATGGCCACCGCAGCACCCGAAAAGCCCGACAGCGCGCCGCTCAGCTCGCTGCCATCCGGAGCGAACTTCAGCGACTCGAAGCGGTGCTCGACACCCATGTTCATGTGCACGCCGTCTGCCGCCCATGGGAGCTTCACGCCATATCGGGTCAGGTCGCCGGTCATGTCGGCATGGGCGACTTCTTCCCAATTCTGACCGTAGGCCGTTCCCGGCGTGTACAGGTATGCAAGCTGGTCCGCCGTGACTCCGCCCGTCTTGAAGATGTCGTACGGCACGCAAGGCGGCCCCGAGATGCATTGGCCGTTCGGTGCGACCTGCAGTGCGTTCTGGACGCTCTGGATATTCAGGTAGTTCTGGTTCGAGTTGAACAGCGAGGTGTAATAGAACTGTCCATAGGCGTCGTAATTCCAGGCACTTCCCAGGTCACCGCGCATGCCGCCCACGATGCGGTAATTGGTGTGCTCGAAGATCGCCTCCCTGCCCCCACCCTCGACGTTGCGCCGGCCAATGCCGATTTCGGCCTGGACCGAGCCGGGATTGGCCGCATCCGCGGCAATCTGCGCCGGGCTACACAACTGCGCGGCTTCCTGCGCGCTCAACAGCGGGTTGCTGCAGTTCACGAACCAGCCACCATTGGGCGTGATGCCAGGCGGAGCGGCAACATTGCCGCCATTGAACAGCGCGGAAGGACCCACGACCACGTCGGTCTTGTCATTCATGAAGCTGAAGTCGACATAGGGCCTGGCCCAGTCGGCCAGATCCACGTGCGCCATGAAGCCGGCGTTGTAGCGCAGGTCGCCGCGCAACAGGTACTCATAGGCATTCGCGTTGAATTGCGCCGGTGGGTTCGAGCCGGCCTGCGGCCAGGGGAGAAAGTCGGTTCCGACCACTGTCAGGCGGGGCTGCCCGAGGATTGGGGTTCGCACGAAGCTCCCGTTCACCAACTCCTGCGTTGCAGCCAGCGTGAACCGGTTCGAATTCGAGCTGCCGAAGCAGGACCAGGTGCCGTCGCCGTTGGATGCGATCTCGCAATTGGAAAAATCGCGGGTGCTGCCCGGCACCGATGCCTGGTTGTGGTAGGTGAAGTATGCGGTCAGGTTGCCCGTGCCGTCGGCAATGCCCGTGCCCATGACCACCGACAGGTCGCGCTTTTGGCCGTCCGTCACGCTGCCCGTGGGTGGATTCCAATCGAGGTCGGCCTGCAGTTGCTGAAAATTGCGATTGCCGTTCGAATGCTGCGTAAAACCATAGCTGCCATCGACTTGTACGCCCTGGAAATCCCGCTTCATGATGAAATTCACGACGCCGGCGATCGCGTCGGAACCGTAGGTGGCCGAAGCGCCGCCGGTGACAATCTCGACGCGCTGGATCAGCGCGGCCGGAATCTGGTCGATATCCGGCGCCGGATTCGGGTTCGCGGTATTCGGATCCCCCGCGCCCAGGCGCTTGCCATCCACCAGCACCAGCGTGCGCTGCGGACCCAAGCCGCGCAGATCGACGGTGGTGATGCCGCCTGGTGCGGAAAGGGGATTGGAGCTGTTGCCAAAATCGACCGACGCGTTGATGAAGTTCTGCGGCAGGTTGTTGAGTACGTCGATCGTGTCCGTGTGCCCCTGGAGTTGAACCTCCTCACTGGAGATCACCTGTAGCGGGCTGGTGGACCCCACGCCGGCAGGTACGCTGATGCGCGATCCGGTGACGATCACTTCCTCCAGGGGAGGGCTGGCCGTTGCGGGCTGGGAGGAAGTAGCCTGGGCAACGGCATCGAGCGACCCGGCGCCACCAGCCAACCACAATCCGCAACAAAGTAATGCCCTGGCATTCATGAAACGACCCCCTCGATATTGAAAGACCACAGGCCGGCGCGTTGACCGGCCTTATGGGTTCAAACTGTAGCGAGGGAAATCCGGACGCCCGTTGCAGTACTTGCCTAATTGCAGTTGCGGGGACAACAGCTGGGCCTGCTCACACTCAGCGTGTCGCCGCTCGCTTGCGCAAGACGCCGCTCGAGATGACGAACACGCGGCCGGAATGGTGGCCGTTGACGGCGCTCCATCCCGAGGTGACCAGCAGGTCGACGGTGCCATCGCCGTCGACATCGCCCAAGCCCACCGCATCGAAGCCGAAGGTATCGCCGGGCGTGCGGCAGGTGTAGGTCTTGAGTAAGCGCCCGTCGCGGCCAGAATAAAGGTAAGCGCGGCCGCCGGAAATCGCCGCGCCCGCGTACTGCCAGGCACCGACGATCAGGTCAGCGCGCCCGTCACCGTCGACATCGCCGGCCATCGACGGACTGGTGCCGAAGCCGTCTCCCGCGGTTTCTCCGGTGAGCGTGTACAGCGGCTTGCCCGTGCGGCCCGACAGCATATAGATGCGTCCGGTCGAAGGCCCGCGTGCGGCGTTGCTCCAGTCCGACGCGTAGACATCGGGCACGCCATCGCCATCCACGTCACCCGGCACGGAGACGAACATGTAACCGAGCATGCTGCCCGTGTCGTCGGCGTCAGTGCTGAATTTCAGTTGCGGCGGCCAGCCTTCGTAAACGTACACTCGGCCATGATGCGCGGGTCCTGCGCCCGGCGCACCGACCACCAGCTGGACACGCTTGCCTTCGACATGGCCGGCCACCGTGCTGCCGAAGCCATCGCCGATGCGCTCGCCCGAGAGGCTGTACAGCAGCGCACCGTCCTTGCCCGAGTAGATATAGGCGTGGCCGGCGACCTTGCTCTCGCCTTCCTTGCCGGGAGAACCCACGATCACATCGGCATAACCGTCGCCGTTCACGTCGCCGGCGCCGGAGATGTGGTTGCCAAAGGCCTCGTCGGCAATGGGCGAGTGAAACGTCTGCAGCGCGCGGCCGTCGCGGCCGGAATAGACGTGCGCGATGCCTGCGCCGGACGGACCGCTCGCCACGACATCGGGAATGCCGTCGCGATTGGTGTCGCCCGCCGCTTCGACGCCACTGCCGAGCTGGTCGCCCGCCTGGCCGTCGGCGGTCCACAGCAGGCGGCCGCTGCCCACCGAATACACGTAGATGCGCCCGGCGTTCGAGTTGCCGGCGCCGTGCGTCGGCGCGGAAGTCACGATGTCATTGATGCCGTCGCCGTCGACATCGCCGATATTGCGCGCGATCCAGCCGAACTGATCGCCGGCGGCTTCGCCGCGCCACTCGCGGATGATCTTCACCGGCTCGACGAACGGCGATTCGAAATCCGCCGCGCCCGGCAGCAGCGCATGGAAACGCGGATCAGCGCGCAAATCCGCCAGGCCGGCATCGTCAGTGATTTCCGTCATGTCGTAGCGATGCGTGGCGGCCGCGCGCTGCAGCCATGCGAACGCGTGCTCCGTATCATGCTGCGCCGCGTAGGCGGCGCCGAGCGCGTAGAAATCGCGCGGCGAATCCGGCGCCAGCTGCAAGGCGTGTTGATAGGCATCGATCGCCTGCGCGGGGTCCTGCAACTGCCGCGATGCCCGGCCCAGTGCGCGCCAGGCCAGCAGGTTGCCCGGCTCGAGCGCGGTGATCTGCCGCAGCGTGGCGACGGCGCCGGCGGCGTCGCCCGCCCGCAACTGGCCCAGCGCGGCGGTCAATGCCGGGACCTGCTGCGCCGCCGGCGCAGGCGGAGTGGCCGCTGTCGGTGGGCTGCCGAGCCATGACAGGGCCAGCGCTGCGGCCACGGATGCGCTGATGCGTGCGTTGATTTCCACTGGAATCCCCTCGTCGGTTGCTGCCGAAATCGGCCGAGCCTGGCAGCACCGCGCCCGCGCGGTGTTGCAGATCCTGCCAGAAACCTGTGTCCGCCTCGCTGTTGCTATAATTTCCCGATGAGCGAGTACCTGTTCGCGTTCCAGACCTCGACGACGCACGCCGGATTCCTGCGCGCACCGCCGCTCGCGGCCCGTCCCGACGCGCGCTTCCTGGTCGCCGGCGTACCCTGGGACGGTGCGACCACCAATCGGCCCGGCGCGCGCTTCGGTCCGCACGAGATTCGCCGCGCCAGCCATATGCTGTGTGATGGCATCCATCCGGGCTACGGCCTTTCGCCGCTCGAGGCAATGGCCGACTGCGGCGACCTGACGCTGCCCAACACCGCGCTCGGTCCGATGCGCGCGGCGCTCGAGCCGCAGGCGCGCGCGCTGCTGGCGAAGCACCACATGGTCTGGCTCGGCGGCGATCACTCGATCACGCTCTCGCTGCTGCGCGCCTATCGCGCACACCTGGGCCGCCCGCTCGCGCTGCTGCATTTCGACGCGCACTGCGATACCTGGGAATCGCATTTCGACGAACCCTCGGGCCACGGCACCTGGGTATTCGAGGCGCTGCGCGAAGGGCTGATCGATCCGAAGCTGTCGGTGCAGGTCGGCATCCGCTCCGCCGCCGCGCGGGCCACGTCGAACTATGTCGCCGACCGCGGCGGCCTGATCTACACCGGCCGCGACCTGCGCGGCCTCGCCAGTTCCGCTCAGCTCGAGCGGGTGACCACGGAGATACGTGCGCGCCTGGCAGCGGATGCGGCGATTCCGGTATATATGAGTTTCGACATCGACTGCCTCGATCCGGCCTTCGCGCCGGGCACCGGCACTCCCGAACCCGGCGGCCTCTCGACCACCCAGGCATTGACGCTGCTCGAGGATCTCGACAGCCTGAATTTCATCGGCATGGACCTGTGCGAAGTGTCGCCGCCCTACGATCACGCCGAGCTCAGCAGCAACGCCGCTGCAACGCTGGCGTGGACGTACCTGTGCGGCCGCGTGGCGCGCACCCCGCGCGCCGCCTGAACGCCCGGCGCCAGCAAGATGGATTCCGTTGACGTCTGCATCATCGGCGGCGGCATGGCCGGCGCCTCGATCGCCGCGCACCTGGCACCGCATGCGCGCCTCGTGCTGCTCGAGCGCGAAGCGCACGTCGGCTATCACAGCACCGGGCGCTCGGCGGCGTTGTACTCGCCGAACTATTGCAGTCGGCTGGTGCAGCAGCTGACGCTCGCCGGCCAGTCGTTCCTGGCCGCGCCGCCCGACGGCTTCACGGCGGCGCCGCTGCTGCGCGAGCGCGGCTACCTGATGATCGGCCGCGACACCCAGCTCGCGGCGTTGACGCAGTACGAACGCGAGGCCGCTGCCGCGGGCCTCGCGACCCAAAGGCTGTCGATGCAGCAGGCGCGCGCGCTCGTGCCGGTGCTGCGCACCGCCGGATTCGATTGGGCGATGCTCGATGCAAACGCCTGGGATCTCGACGTCGACGCGCTGCTGCAGGGATTCCTGCGCACCGCGCGCACGCAGGGCATGCGCGTGCTGGTCAATCACGAAGTCACGGCGATCGCGCGCGACGGTGCGGCCTGGCACATTCGCGGCGCGGATTTCGATCTGCGGGCCGCCATCGTCGTCAACGCGACCGGCGCGTGGGCGGATGAACTGGCGCGCCTGGCGGGCGTCGCGCCACTTGGCCTGGTGCCGCACCGGCGCACCGCCTTCATCTTCGACGCGCCCGCCGGCATTGATGCGTCGCGCTGGCCGATGGTCGCCGACGCGGACGAGCTGTTCTACTTCAAGCCCGATGCCGGCCGTCTGCTCGGCTCGCTCGGCGAAGAAGTGCCCTCACCGCCTGTCGATGCGCTGCCCGAAGACATCGACGTCGCAACTGCCGTCGATCGCATCGAGCAGGTGATCGAATTCCCGGTGACCCGCGTGCTGCGCTCGTGGACCGGGTTGCGCGTGTTCGGACCGGACCGCGATCCGGTGTCGGGGTTCGATGCCGCGCAGCCGGGGTTCTACTGGCACGCCGGACTGGGCGGCTACGGCATCCAGACCGCCGCGGCGCTCGGCGCGTTCGCCGCTTCGGTCATCCTCGGCCGCACGCTGCCCGCGGCGCTCGCGGCACAGCAACTCAAGGCCGCGCAACTCGCGCCGCAGCGCCTGCGGCACTGAAGGCGCGCAGCAGCGATCCGTACCACGCGGCGCTGCGCTTGGCGATGCGCGCCTGCGACGGGTAATCGACGTAGTACAGGCCGAAGCGCTTCTCGTATCCGGACGCCCACTCGAAATTATCGAGCAGCGACCAGACGAAATAGCCGCGCAGGTCGACGCCGTGCTCGATGGCATCGGCCGCGGCGCGCACGTGCGATTCGAGATACTGGC
>JAFEDW010000220.1 GCA_018241455.1 Pseudomonadota bacterium
GGCCGGCCGACCGCCGAGGCTGACTGGTGGCCGGGCGATTCCGGCATTCTTGCCGGGCGCGACCTGCAGGCGGGCGGCACCTGGCTGGGCGTCACGCGCAGCGGGCGCTTCGCGGCGCTGACGAATTTTCGCGATCCGTCGGCTGCGATCGCCGATGCGCCGAGCCGCGGGCGCCTGGTCACGTCCTTCCTCGAGGCACACTGGCCGACGGCGCAGGGCCTGCGCGAGATCCGGCGACTCGGCCAGGGCTGCAATCCGTTCAACTTGCTGTGCAGCGACGGCGACGAACTCGGCATCTACGAGAGCACCACCGGTGAGCTCCGCACGCTCGGGCCCGGCGTCTATGCGCTGTCCAACCACCTGCTGGATACGCCGTGGCCCAAGGTGCGGCAGGCCAAGTCGCGGCTGGCCGCGGCGCTCGACGAACTGCCGAAAGCGGCCGCCATGCTCGACCTGCTGCGCGATGCCGAGCCGGCCACCGACGAGGAATTGCCCCGCACCGGCGTGAGCCTTGCGATGGAGCGCATGCTCTCCAGCGCGTTCATCCACGGCGAGGCTTACGGCACGCGCTGCTCGACGATCGTCACCACCGACAGCGAGGGCCTGGTCTCGTTCGCCGAATGGAGTTGGGACGAAGACGGCGCGCTCGCCGGCATGGCGCGCTACCAGTTCCACCCGCAACGGCCGCGCGCGGCGCGCGCCTGAGGCCGTCACCAGTGCGGCGGGGGCTTGCGGCTGCGGCGTGATTGGGTAATCCTCGGCGGCGTGAATCCGGCGCGATTCCAGGGCAAGCAGAACAGGCGCGTGGCGGCAACGGCGCTGGCCATGCTCGCCAGCGCCTGCATGCTGGCTGCCTGCGCCAGCAATGGCGCGCTGCGCGCGCATCGCGCACAGCAGAACACCGCCGTGGTGCTGGCCTTCCTCGATACCGTGTTCAACAAGCACGAGGTTGAGCAGGCGTTCAGGCTGTATGTCGGTGGCAGTTACCGGCAGCACAATCCGAACGTTGCCGACGGCGTCGACGGCGCGGTGCGCGCGTTGACCAGACTCACGCACGAGACCTTTCCCGAACTGCACCAGGAGGTGAAACGCACCGTGGCGCAGGGCGACCTGGTGGCGGTGCATTCGCGCTACGTGCCGACCGCGGCCGACCGCGAGCGCGGCACGGGCCAGGCGGCCGTCGACATCTTCCGCCTCGAGCGCGGCAAGATCGTCGAGCACTGGGATGTGCTGCAGGACATCCCGGACAAATCGGCCAATGACAATTCGATGTTCTAGATCATGAGTGCCGCACCACGCGCCACCCGCCGGCGCAGCGCCGATACGGCGCTGCTGGTGGCCGATATCGGCGGCACCAATGCGCGCTTTGGCGTCTGGTACCGTGACGCGCTGCACGCCGAGCAGGTGCTCAAGTGCGCCGACTACGACGGGCCGGCGGCCGCGGCGAGCCGCTACCTGCAGGATCTGCGCGCCGCGAACACCGTGCCGGTGCCGCGCATTGCCGCGTTCGCCGTGGCCGGGCCGTTGCTCGAGGACCGCATCGCGCTGACCAACAACGGCTGGGATTTCTCCGCGGCCGTCACGCGCCGTGCGCTGAAACTCAAGCAGCTCATCTTCCTCAACGACTTCACGGCGCTGGCGTTGTCGGTGCCGCAACTCGCCGCGGCCGAGCGCTACCAGGTCGGTGGCGCGGCGCCACTCGCCGGCGCACCGATCGCGGTGATCGGCCCGGGCACGGGCCTCGGTGTATCCGGCCTGCTGCGCGCCGACAGGCGCTGGCTCGCGCTGCAGGGCGAGGGTGGGCACGTGACGCTGCCGGCGGTCGAGCCGCGCGAGATGGCCGTGGTCACCTCGCTCCACCGGCGCTACAAGCATGTGTCGGCCGAACGCGTATTGTGCGGCGATGGCCTGGAGCTGCTGTATCGCACGCTCGCGGAGCTCGACGGCTCGGCCGCGGAGCCGCTCAGCGCGGGCGAGATCACGCGCCGTGCGCTCGGCGGCGAGGATGCGCGTTGCCGCGAAACGGTGCAGCTGTTCTGCGGCTGGCTCGGCAACGTGGCCGGCAACCTGGCACTGACGCTCGGCGCACGCGGCGGCGTCTACATCGGCGGCGGCATCGTGCCGCGGCTCGGGGAATACTTTGCCGTCTCGCCGTTCCGGCCGAGCTTCGAGGCCAAGGGCCGCTTCCGCGGCTTCCTGACCGCGATACCGGTGTACGTGATCACGGCGAAATACCCGGCGCTGATCGGCTGCGTGCAGGCGTTCACGCACGCCAGCCCGCGGCTCGAAGCGGGCTGAGCACGCCAGTGCGGCGCTACTCGGCGATGAAGATCGTCGCCGGGTGCTCGAGCAGGTCGCGCAGCGCCTGGATCAGGCCGGCCGCGTCGGCGCCGTCGACGAAGCGGTGATCGAAGGACGATGACAGGTTCATCATGCGGCGGATTGCCACCGCGCCGGCGACCACCATCGGCCGTTCCACCGCGCGGTTCACGCCGATGATCGCCACCTCGGGCATGTTGATGATCGGCGTGCTGGCGATGCCGCCCAGCTTGCCGAGGCTCGTCACCGTGATGGTCGAGCCGCTGAGTTCCTCGCGCTTCGCCGAGCGGTCGCGCGCGGCGGTCGTGACGCGGCTGATTTCGGCGGCCAGCGCGCGCAGCTTCAACTGATCGGCGTTGCGCACCACCGGCACCTTCAGGCCTTCGCTGGTCTGCGTGGCGATGCCGACGTGCACCGCGCGGTGGCGCAGCACGACTTCGCGCGCGGCGTCATAGTGGGCGTTGCACTGCGGATATCGCTGCAGCGCTCGCACCAGCGCCGCGACGATGAACGGCAGGTAGCTCAGCGGCGCGGCGCCCTTGGGCGCGATCGCGTTCATGTGCTCGCGCATGGCGTGCAGTGCCGAGATGTCGACTTCCTCGACGTAGGAAAAATGCGGGATGCTGCGCGCCGCTTCGCTCATGCGCTGCGCGATCACGCGGCGGATGCCGATGACCGGAATCTCCTGCACCTCGCCGGCGGCCGCGGCCTTCGTGCCGGCCGGCTTTGCGGCGGTTGGCGGCGCACCCGCCGACGCTGGCGTACCGCGTGCCGCGAGCGCGGTCTGCAGGTCATCGGGCGTGATGCGGCCGCTCGTGCCGGTACCGGCGACGCTCGCCAGGTCGAGGCCGGCTTCCTGCGCGCGTCGGCGCGTGGCCGGCGATGCGCGCACCTGCGCCGATTCACCGGCCGCGATCGCTGATGCAGGCGCCGGCTGTTTTGGCGGGGCTGCCGACGCGTGCGCCGGCGTCGTGCCCCCAGTGGCCGCGGCAGCTTTGCCAGGCGCCGGCGCGGCACCACCGCCGGCGGTGTCGAAGGTGGCGAGTTCGGATCCGACCGCGATGACGTCCCCCGGCTTGCCATTGATCGTGAGCACGCGGCCGCTGACCGGCGCCGGGATCTCGACGACCGCCTTGTCGGTGGACATTTCCACCAGCGGTTGGTCTTCCTTCAGCACATCGCCGGGCTTGACCAGCCAGTTGACGACTTCCGCCGACACCGTGCCTTCGCCGAGATCCGGCAGCTTGAAGACATGCACACTCATTTGGGCTCCATGACGGCCTTGAGGGCCATCGCGACGCGCGCCTGGCCGGGGAAATATTCCCACTCGAACGCGTGCGGGTAGGGCGTGTTCCAGCCCGCGACGCGCTGGATCGGCGCCTCGAGGTTCCAGAAACAGTGCTCCATGACGGTCGCGGCCAGCTCCGCGCCGAAGCCGGCGAAGCGCGTCGCCTCGTGCGCGATCAC
>JAFEDW010000221.1 GCA_018241455.1 Pseudomonadota bacterium
TTGTCGTGCGCGATGTCGGCGGCCAGGCGACTGGCGACCAGGCTCGCATTCTGGCTCAGCGCCGTGGTCACCCAGGCATCCTCGCTGGCCGGGTCGGGAGCGAGCAGCGGCATCGCATCGCCCGGCGTCGACAGCTGGTGGTACTTCTCGCCGGTGACGGCGCGCAGCTGCTCCTCGGCGCTGGCCAGCGAGCGCTTCGCCGCGATGACCGCGGCGTTGCCGCTGTCGCGGGCGGCGCGCGCAATCTGCACGTCGGTGATCGCGATCAAGCCGACATCGTAGCGGCGCTCGGCCTGTTCGAGCTGGCGCGACACCGAGCGCAACGCAGTCTCCTGCGCGGCGAGCGTATCCTGCGCGCTGAGCACGCCGAAATAGACCTGCGCGACGCGTGACACCAGGTCTTCCTGCGCGGCGTGGTAGTTGGCCTCGCCCTGGGCGACGGTGCTGCTGGCCGCCTTCAGCGCCACCCAGTTGCTCCAGGAGAACAGGTTGACCTGCAGGTTCAGGTTGGCCAATGCCGGCGTGGAATAGTGCTGGCTCGCGACACCTGCCCAGTTCTTGCTGGCATTGAGGTCGAGCGGCAGCATCGCCAGGATCGCCTGCGTGCGCGTTTCGCGCGTGGCCATGTGCAGCGCCTCGGCCTGCTGCATGGTCGGATCAGCCGACAGCGCATGATCGTAGACGGTCTGCAGGTCTTCGGCGGTCGCAACGCCGGCGGCGCTGCCCAAGGCAAGTGCAATCAGCCAGTGACGATTCATGCGCAATACATCCATTGGTTTAGTGGTCGTTGTCGTTCGTTTACGTATGCGGGTCAGCCGACGTCCAGGCCGGGATCGAATTCGCGCGCCCAGGCGGCTATGCCGCCGCGCAGGTTGCCGACCCGGCCAAAGCCGCGGTTCGCCAGGAATTCGGCCGCCCGCTGGCTGCGCCCGCCCGCGTGGCACATCACAATGATCTCTGCGTCCGCGTCAAGTTCCTCCAGCCGCGATGGAATTTCCTGCATTGGTATGCAAACGCTCCCCGGCAGGGCGGCCCGCGCCACCTCCCAGGGCTCGCGCACATCGAGCAGGCAGAACTCCTGGCGGGCGTCCATCCTGGCCTTTAACCCGGCAGGGTCGATCTGGGTTACAGCGGCCATGGTCAAAATCGGAAGGCCGGTGGCACCGGGACGTTTTCGAGTGCTTCGAGGCTGGTTTCGAACAGCGCTTGGGTGCTGAATTCGCTCGCGCCGAGGCGGCGCACCAGCCGCGCCTCCATGACCGGGCCACTGCCGACGACCACGAACAGCCGGCCACCGTATTTGAGCGCGCGTTCGAAGCGCGGCTCGTAGATCGGGAGCGAGGCCGTCAGCACGATCGCGTCGTAGGCCGTCTCGCTGACCAGCGCCGCACCATCCGCAGCAGTGACTTCGACGGTGGTGACAGCGGCGGAGCGCAGGTTGGCACGGGCCAGTGCGGCAATTTCGCCGTGCAGCTCGAGCGATTGCACGCGCCCGCCGAGCGAGGCGAGGCAGGCCGACAGGTAGCCGGAGCCGGTGCCGATCTCGAGTACCTGTTCGCCCTGGCGCACGGCCAACGCCTGCAGGATGCGGCCGACCAGCATCGGCGTCAGCATGTGCTTGCCGCACGGCAGGGGCAGCGCGCAATCGGCGTAGGCGAGCGACAACCAGGCTTCCGGCACGAACGGTTCGCGCGGCACGCGCTGCATCACCTCGAGCGTGCGCGCGTCGAGCACGTCCCAGGTGCGCACCTGCTGGGAAACCATTTGTTCGACGGCGGACTGTGTGCGGGTCATGCTGCGCCCATGATACCAAGCTTTACTTAATTCCCGGCCGCTGGAGCGCTGCCGCGCCGCCGTTGCAGGACGCGGGATTGGCCGAGCGCAGCGTCCGATTAAAGTGGTCATCATATGGTGAATTTGCCCTCCGATGCGACCACCCGCTGGGCTATGCTGCATCGGTAAGCATCTGGCGGGCCGACCGGCGCGGGCCGCCCGTACATACATAAAGGGAACCGCTGCCGCAGCATGTCGATCCTGGCGCTTTTTTGCCTGCTGTTTGCGCTGCTTGCCGTGGCGCTGCTGGTGCTGTACGTGATGCAGCGCCGCCAGCGCGGCGCGCTCGAGGAATTGACGCGCGAGCTGCACCGCATCGCGGTGGGTGGATCGCTCCGCGGCCGCGTCGAGCTGTCGACCGACCAGCGGGAAGTGACGGCGCTGGTGACGGTCGTCAATCACCTGCTGACGCGCGCGGCCGCGGCCGCCGAACCGCAGTCGCAACCGGCTTCGGCGGCGGCCGTGAGCGAGCTCGGCGATCACCTGCACGAAGCGGTGCTGATCCACGGCAAGAACGGCATCCTGTACGCCAATCCGCAATTCGCGCAGCTGATCGGCGCGCAGCCGGCCGAACTGATCGGCCGCAAGCTCGAAGACCTGGTGCCGCCCGAGTTCGCCGAGCTGGTGGCCGACAACATCCGTCATCGCCTGGCCGGCGAATCGACCGCGCCGCGTTACGAGGTCGACCTGCTGGGGCTGCAGGGCCAGCACGCGCGGCTCGAACTCAGCGCCTGGCCGGTCGATCATGCAGGCCAGCGCGCGCTGTTGATCGTCGGTGTCGAGGTGCTGCCGACGCAGACTGTCGCGGCGCTCGCGGCGCCCGCGGGCATGCGTTCGCGCGCCCGGGTCGCGCTCGAATCGCTCCCCGGAGCGGTCGTGACGGTCGATGCGCACAGCCGGGTCGACTACCTGAATCCCGCGGCGGCGGCGCTGCTGGGCGTGGTCGGTGACAGTGCCGGCGGCGTCGCGCTCGAGGAACTGGCGCGCCACGCCAGCGAGGCGGATCGCAAGCTGCTCGCCGAGCCCGTGCACCAGGCGCTGACGGCGGGTGCGCCGTTGAATCTCGGACGCCGGCCGTTGGTGTTTGGCGCCGAGAGCGCCGAGCGCCTGGTCGAAGTGACCGCGGCGCCTTTGCGCGACGAAGTGGGCGACATCACCGGCGCCGTGCTGCTGCTGCACGATGTCACCGAATCGCGCGGCCTGACGCGCCAGATCTCCTACCAGGCGGCGCACGACGCGCTCACCGGACTCGTCAACCGGCGCGAGTTCGAGCGCCGGCTGCAGGAAGCCGTCGATGGCGCGCGGCGCGGCGATGCCAATCACGTGCTGTGCTACCTCGACCTGGATCGCTTCAAGGTCATCAATGACACCAGTGGCCACCAGGCAGGTGACAGCCTGCTGCGCGACATTGCCAAGGTCGTGCGCAGCGGGGTGCGTGACTCCGATACCGTCGGCCGCCTGGGGGGCGATGAGTTCGGCATGCTGCTGATGGGCTGCCCGCTCGACAAGGCGCGGCAAATTGCAGATGAAATCTGCCGCAAGGTCGCCGACCACCGCTTCGTGTGGCGCGACCGCATCTTCAACGTCGGCGCGAGCATCGGGCTCGTCGAGGTCTCGCGCGACGCCGCCAGCATCGAGGAAGTGCTCGCCGCCGCCGATTCCGCCTGCTACCAGGCGAAGCGCCAGGGGAGCCATGTGACCGTGTACTCGGGGCGCGATGAATTGCTGGCGCGCGAGAGCGGCGAAATCCAGTGGCTGCAGCTGCTGCAGAGCGCGCTCAAAGAGCACCGCTTCGAGCTCTACTGCCAGCCGATCGTCGCCGCGTACGGCGACGGCGATGCCGGCCCGGCGATGGAAGTGCTGGTGCGGCTGCGCAACGAAGCGGGCGAGCAGGTGTCGCCGGCCGATTTCCTGCAGGCGGCCGAGCGCTACC
>JAFEDW010000222.1 GCA_018241455.1 Pseudomonadota bacterium
AGCCAGCTGCATGCTCGGCGCGGGCGCGCTTGCCGCGGCCAGCTCCTGCACCGGCAGGTCGTTGCGCAACATCATGATCGCGACGCCCGCGACGCCGGCGGCCACCGCCGAACCGAAGGCCGCGCCACGCAACAGGCGGCCGCGGCGCACCGCCACGCGCGCCGGCGCCGATCCGGCCAGCGCGGCGCTGACGCGGCGCGCGAAATCCGGCCGCACCTGCGCCAGCGGCTCGGCGCGCAGGGCCGCGCCGATCACCGAGTAGCGCGACCAGGTGGCCCGCAGCTGTTCGTCGCGCGCCAGCCGGCGCGAGAGCAGTTCGCACTCGGCGGCGGGCAATTCGCCGTCGAACATCGCTGAAAGCTGGCTGGCAAGCTCGTCCTGGTTCACGTTAGCTCCTGGGTGCGGCCGAGGCCGCCGTCGAATACTTCGCGCAATTTGCCGTCGATCGCCTCGCGCGCGCGGAAGATGCGCGAGCGCACCGTGCCGACCGGGCAGTTCATCGCGGCCGATATCTCTTCGTAGCTCAGGCCCTCGAGCTCGCGCAGCACGATCGCGGTGCGCAGGTCTTCGGGCAGCGCGCCGATGGCAGCGTGCACGATGTTGCGGATCTCCTCGCTCAGCGCCAGGCCTTCGGGCGTGTCGGGATCGCGCAGCCGCCCGCTCATGTCGGCACCGTCTTCATGGCCCGGGGCATCGAGTTCGTAGCCGACCGGATTGCGATCGCGCGACACCAGCGCGTTCTTCGCGGTGTTGATCGCGATGCGGTACAGCCAGGTATAGAAAGCGCTGTCGCCACGGAACTGCGGCAGCGCGCGATAGGCTTTGATGAAGGCTTCCTGTGCGACATCTTCGGCATCCGCCGGGTTGCGGACATAGCGCATGACCAACTTGACCACCTTGTGCTGGTACTTGAGCACCAGCAGGTCGTAGGCGGCGCGTTCACCGGCCTGCACACGCCGCACCAGGCTCAGGTCGGCCATGGCCGCACTCACCGCAGCCGGCTCGGCAGGCGACGCGTCGCCGGCGCGCTCGTGCGTGGGATCTGACCCCGGCGGGAGTTGGAAGTTCGGCATAGTTCGGGCCTCCCCTGCACCAAACCGCACGCGGCTGAGGCCATCGGTTCGCAGTCTAACAGCACAGCGGGGCTGGAGTTTCATGGCGAATGGTCGCGACGCACCGGGCCCGGAAATCTCATCCTGGCTTTGATCGCCCGCCATGCGTTCGGTTCCACGCAGGCAGCGTCGATGATCCAATATCGGTGGCCGCGCCCACGGGCCGGCCAACGCAGCCACAGCACCGGCCCCAGGCAGCGCGGCGGATCGGCTTGGACATAAGCAGGCCGGGCTGCGGGATACCCGTACCGCCAGCGTCCATCGAGTTCGCAGCGCACCCGGCCGCAACACCCGAGCAGGCCGCGCGCGCCCTGCCACGCGGCGATGGTTGTCATCAGCACCAGGGCAAGCCGCCACCAGCCCGGCAAATCGCAACCCAGCCACAGGCCCAGGGCCAGCGCGCCACACCAAGACACCCAGGCGGCGGCGAGGCGCGGCGAGCCGCGCAGTTCAAATTCGAGCGGTGGCCAGTTGCGCGACGAGCGCGGCGAAGGCCGGATCGGCGGGTCGTTCATCCTTCAACAGATAAGCCGCCATTTCCGGATCAGGCAAGTCGAGAAACCGGACGAAGTGCGCCCTTTCGGCTACAGAGGCCCCGGGGTAGTAGCGCTCCAGCCAGCGAATCAGCATCAGGTCGAGCTCCTTGACGCCGCGTCGGCTGCGCCACACGAGTTCGCCCGGCGCACCACTCACTGTTCGCGCTCCAGCATCAGCCGCTTGATGTCGGCGATCGCCCGCGCCGGGTTCAGGTCCTTCGGGCAGGCCTCGGTGCAGTTCATGATCGTATGGCAGCGATACAGGCGGAACGGATCGTTCAGCGCGTCGAGCCGTTCGCCGGTGGCCTCGTCGCGCGAATCGACGATCCAGCGATAGGCCGCCAGCAGCGCCGCCGGCCCCAGGTAGCGATCGCTGTTCCACCAGTAGCTCGGGCACGAGGTCGAGCAGCAGGCGCACAGGATGCAGGCCGAGGGCCGATCGATCTTCTCCTGGTCCTGCTTGGACTGCAGCCGCTCGCGGTCGGGCGAGGCCGGCGTGCGCGCCTGCAGCCAGGGTTTCACCGCGGCGTACTGCGCGTAGAAGTGGCTCAGGTCGGCCACCAGGTCCTTGACCACCGCCATGTGCGGCAGCGGGTAGATGCGCACGTCGCCGCCGCCCAGGTCGGCGCAGGACTGCGTGCAGGCAAGCGTATTCACGCCGTTGATGTTCATCGCACAGGAGCCGCAGATGCCTTCGCGGCAGGAGCGGCGCAGCGACAGGCTCGGATCGATTTCGTTCTTGATCTTCAGCAGCGCGTCGAGAACCATCGGGCCGCACTCGGCCATGTCGAGCTCGTAGCTGTCGACGCGCGGCCGCTCGCCGCTCGACGGATCGAAGCGATACACGCGGAACGTGCGCGGCCGGGCGGCGCCCGCGGCCGCGGGATACGTCTTGCCGGCGCCGGTATCGATGCGGGAGTTGGGCGGCAGCGTGAATTCAACCATCAGTAGGTGCGCTTCTTCGGTGGGATGGCTTCGACTTCATCGGTGAGCGTGTTCAGGTGCACCGCGCGGTAATCAAGGCGCGGCTTGCCCATGGCATCGACCCAACAGAGCGAATGCCTGAGCCAATGCGCGTCGTCGCGCTCCGGAAAATCCTCGCGCGCGTGCGCGCCGCGGCTCTCCTGCCGGTTGGCCGCCGAGTTGATCGTCGCGGTCGCCTGCAGCAGCAGGTTCTCGAGCTCCATCGTCTCGATCAGGTCGGTGTTCCACACCATGCCGCGGTCGCTGACGCGCACGTCGGCGAGCGTTTCGAAGGTGTGCGCGAGGGCCTTGCAGCCCGCCTGCAGCGATTCGCCGCTGCGGAACACCGCGGCATCGGCCTGCATCGTGCGCTGCATGTCGAGGCGGATCTGCGCCGTGGGCCGCGAACCGGCGGCGTTGCGCAGCCGGTCGATGCGCGCGAGCGCCGCATCGCCCGCATCGCGCGCCAGCGGCTTCTGTGCCGCGCCGGGCTTGAACGTGGCGGCGCAGTGGCGGGCCGCCTCGCGCCCGAAGATCACCAGGTCGAGCAGTGAATTGGAACCCAGCCGGTTCGCACCGTGCACCGAGACGCAGGCCGCCTCGCCGACCGCCATCAGCCCGGGCACCACTGCATCGGCGCCGTTGGTGCGCGTCACGACCTCGCCCTGCACGTTGGCCGGTACGCCGCCCATGTTGTAGTGCACGGTGGGCAACACCGGGATCGGCTCCTTCGTGACATCGACGCCGGCGAAGATGCGCGCCGTGTCCTGGATGCCGGGCAGCCGCTCGCGGATCACCTCGGGGCCAAGGTGTTCGAGATGCAGGTGGATGTGATCGCGCTGCGTGCCGACGCCGCGGCCCTCGCGGATCTCGATCGTCATCGCGCGGCTGACCACGTCGCGCGAGGCGAGGTCTTTTGCATTCGGCGCGTAGCGCTCCATGAAGCGCTCGCCGCTCGCGTTGGTGAGATACCCGCCCTCGCCGCGCGAGCCCTCGGTGATCAGGCAGCCCGAACCGTAGATGCCGGTCGGGTGGAATTGCACGAACTCCATGTCCTGGAGCGGGAGCCCTGCGCGCAGCACCATGCCGCCGCCATCGCCGGTGCAGGTGTGCGCGGATGTGCAGGAAAACCAGGCGCGGCCGTAGCCGCCG
>JAFEDW010000223.1 GCA_018241455.1 Pseudomonadota bacterium
ACCACCGCCTTGAAATCGCTCGGATCGAACGTGACCGCGGTGACGCGCCCGATGCGCACGCCCGCCATCGTCACCGGCGCGCCCACCTTCAGGTCGCCGACGTTGTCGAAACGCGCCGTCACCTGGAAGCTGTCGGCGTCGCTATGCAGCCGCACGCCACTGGAAGGAAGCTGCGTGGTCAGGAAGCCGAGCGCAGCGAAGCCGAGCAGCACGAACAGCCCGGTGCCGATTTCCAGACTACGATTCTTGTTGCCCATGGTATGTCGATACTCCCGTCAGGAATTCAGGAACGCGGCGGTCAGCATGTAATCGAGCAGCAGCGTCAGCACGGCCGAACTGACCACCGTGCGCGTCGTCGCCAGGCCGACGCCCTCGGCCGTCGGCTCGGCATGAAATCCCTCATAAACAGCCATCAGGCTGCAGGCCACGCCAAAACACAGGCTCTTGATCAGACCCTCGTTGATGTCCCGGTGTTCCACCTGGGACTGCATCTGCGACCAGAATGAGCCCGATTCGACGCCGACCAGCCCTACTCCGATAAGTTGTGCCCCATAGATGCCGATGATATTGAAGATGGCTGTAAGCAGCGGCATCGCGATGATGCCGCCGAGGAAGCGCGGCGCGACCACGCGCCGCACCGGATCGACGGCCATCATCTCCATCGCGGTGAGCTGGTCGGTGGCGCGCATCAAGCCGATCTCCGAGGTCAGCGACGTGCCGGCACGGCCGGCGAACAGCAGCGCCGTGATCACCGGCCCAAGTTCGCGCACCAGGCCGAGCGCCGCGGCTACGCCGAGCGCCGACTCCGAACCGAAACGCTGCAGCAGGTCGTAGCCCTGCAGCCCGAGCACCATGCCGACGAACAGGCCGCAGAGCATCACGATGATCAGCGAGCGCGCCCCGGCGTTGTAGATCTGCGCCAGCAGCAGGCGCGGATAACGGAGCGAGGGCAGGCACTGCCCGAGCACGCGTACGAAGAACAGCGCCACGCTGCCCATGCGCACGATCGCGTTGCCGAGTAGCCGCATCATGCTTCCTGCTCCAGCAGTTGCGCGCGGTAATCGGGCGCCGGCACGTGGAACGGCACCGGGCCATCCGGCAGGCCGCGCATGAACTGGTTGACGGCCGGCGTGGCGGCGCTGAGCAGTTCGGCCGGGCTCCCGGCCGCGGCCGCGCGGCCGCCGGCCAGCAGGTAGCTCTGGTGCGCGATGCGGCTGATTTCCTCGACGTCGTGCGTGACCACGATGCTGGTGATGCCGAGCGTGGTGTTGAGCGTCTGGATCAGCCGCAGGATCACGCCGAGCGAAATCGGATCGAGTCCCACGAAGGGTTCGTCGTAAATGAGCAGCTCCGGGTCCATGACGATCGCCCGCGCCAGCGCCACGCGGCGCGCCATGCCGCCCGACAATTCGGCGGGCGCCATGTCGGCCGCGCCGCGCAAGCCGACCGCCTGCAGCTTCATGAGTACCAGCCGGCGCAGCAGCGGTTCAGGCAGCCGCGTGTGTGCGCGCAATGGGAAGGCGACGTTTTCGAACACCGACAGGTCGCTCATCAGCGCGCCGTTCTGGAACAGCATCCCGACGCGGCGACGCAGGGCATACAGTGGCCCGCGCGCCAGCCGCGCCACATCTTCGCCGAACACCTTGACGCTACCGCTGTCGGCGCGGATCGCGCCCATCAGCAGCCGCAGCAGGGTCGTCTTGCCGGTGCCGCTCGGGCCCATGACCGCGGTGATCTGGCCGCGCCGCGCCGTCAGGTTCAGGCCATCGAATATGCTGCGCCCGCCGATGGCGTAGTGCAGATCATTGACGTCGACCACGGCCTCCGCCGTCGGGGATGCACCCATCAGGCCGCCTGCGATTCCATCCCCGGCTTGAAGCGGCCGTCGCGCGCGAGGCTGTTGAGGCGCGCCCACTTCGCGAACGCGCCCTGGCCGGCCGCGAAGCCGGCGGGTTTGCCGCCCCACGCCGACAGCGCCGCATCCTGCAGCGCGCGCCCGTAGCTGAAGGTCAGTTGCCACGGCAACTTGCCCATCGCATTCATCAGCGACAGGTGCAGCGTGGCATCGGCAGGCGATTGGCCGCCCGACAGGAATGCGATGCCTGGCACGGCGCCCGGCACGTGCCGCTTCAGGCAGCGCACCGTGGCTTCGGCGACCTGCTCGGGTTTGGCCTGTTGCGGGCACTTCTTGCCTGAGATGACCATGTTGGGCTTGAGGATCATGCCTTCCAGGTGCACGCGGTGGCCGTCGAGCTGTTGGAACACCTCCGCCAGCACGGCATCGGTAACCTCTTCGCAACGCTCGAGCGTGTGGCCACCGTCCATCAGCACCTCGGGTTCGACGATCGGCACGATGTTTTGTTCCTGGCACAGCGCCGCGTAGCGGGCCAGCGCGTGCGCGTTCGCCACGATCGCAAACCGGCTCGGGATCCCCGCGCCGATATCGATGACCGCGCGCCACTTGGCGAAGCGCGCGCCGAGCTTGTAGTACTCCATCAGCCGTTCGCGCAGGCCGTCGAGCCCCTCGGTGATCGTTTCGCTCGGAAAGCCGGCCAGCGCCTTGGTACCCATGTCGACCTTGATGCCCGGCACGACGCCGAGCTTGCCGAGGTAGTCGGCAAACGGCACGCCGCTGCTGGTCTTCTGGCGCAGTGTTTCGTCGTAGAAGATGACGCCGCTGATGGACTGCGCCATTGCGGGCGTCGTGAACAGCAGTTCGCGATAGTTGCGCCGGGCCTCTTCGGTGGACTCGAGGCCGATCTTGTCGAAGCGCTTCTTGATCGTGCCGGAGCTCTCGTCGGCCGCCAGGATGCCCTTGCCTGCGGCTACCATCGCGGCCGCCACGCTCTCGAGATCTGCGAAACCCATGCGCCATCCTCCAAAAAGTGGGCCGCAAGCATACCAAAGCCGGCGGTCGCCCCTTTAAGTGTCGCCGATCTGGGACTAAAATAGTCCTATATAGGAGCACCATGCTGCGCATCAGCAAAATGACCGACTACGCCACCGTGCTGCTGGCGCGCCTCGCCGCGGCGCCGGACAAGCAGCTCACGGCTGCGCAGCTTGCATCGCAGACCCATCTGGCACCGACCACCGTCGCCAAGGTGCTCAAGCAACTGCACCGGCGCGGGCTGGTCAGCTCGACGCTCGGGCTGCGCGGCGGCTACCGGCTCGCGCGCCCCGCCGCCGAGATCACGGCCGCGCAGGTGCTCGATGCGCTCGAGGGACCGGTCGCACTGATCGAGTGCGCGCGCCATGCGCACCAGTGCAGCATCGAGAGCACCTGTGGCGTTGGCCGCGCGTGGCAACGCGTGAACCTGGCGATCCGTCGCTCGCTGCAGGAGGTCACGCTGCTCGATCTGGCCGGCCTCGGCGGCGAAACGGTGCGCTTCGCGGCGCTCGAGCGCTCGCTGCGCGGCGGGCGGACGGAGCGCACATGAGCAGCAATCCCGAACTGTCGGCGCTGTTCGAGCGCGGCTACGAGCACGGGTTCGTCACCGACATCGAATCCGACACGATCGCGGCCGGCCTCGACGAATCGGTCGTGCGGCTGATCTCGGCCAAGAAGCGCGAGCCGCAATTCCTGCTCGACTGGCGGCTGCGCGCGCTGGCGCACTGGCGCACGATGCGCGAGCCGCATTGGGCGCACCTGCACTACCCGCCGATCAACTACGATGCCATCTCGTACTTCTCGGCGCCAAAACCGAGGGGAAATGCCCCCAAGAGCCTCGAGGAAGTCGACCCGAAGCTGCTC
>JAFEDW010000224.1 GCA_018241455.1 Pseudomonadota bacterium
CTGCAGCGATGCACAGGAAGGCGATGTGGATTTGGCGCATGCTCGTTGCTCTCCAGCAGTTGCGGCCACTCGTAAGCGGCGATGACCGATTCTCCGGAGAGACGTTAGCGAGTTGGTGTCGCTGCCGCAATTGTCTAAAAATGCAGACAGACGCCGCTACTTGCTCCAGCCATACGCGTCGCGTCGCGGCAGTAACGCGGCGGCGGGCGCCGCGTCCGCCGGGCCCGGCGCCGGCTGCCGCTTGTTGATTGCTTCGATGGCAATGCGCAGCGCCAGCCCCACGTAGGCCCACACGTAGGCCCAGGCCTGGAACAGGTTCACAAAGAAGATCGCGATGGCCAATCCCATGATGCCGAATCCAAAGGCGATCAGCTGGGGCCGCCAGCGCTCCTCGGCGACGGCCACCGCCTGCAGCGCGAAGCGCACCGAGCGCACGAAGATGAATATGTAACTTCCCATGCCGATCAGGCCCAGCTCGAACCACTCGCCGAGGTAATGGTTGTGGCTGATGTATGGGCGGCCGAGGTAGGTGTAGACGTCCCAGCCGAAGCCGGTGATGAAGGTGATCGGCTGCGAAGCCATGTCCTGGAAAATGCGCATCCAGGTTTCGGTGCGGCCCGAGGAGGCATCGAAGCTGTTGCCGGAGAAACTCTGGCGCAGCACGCGTTCGTACAGCAGCTCGCCGTATTGCGTCGAGGCGATCAGGGCCACCACCAGCAGCAAGACCGCGACGACTCCGATGATCGGCCCGACGCGCAGGCGCGGCAGGTAATGCCGGAACAGGTACAGGCCGAGCGCCGTCGACATGATCGTCGCCACGAATCCGCCGCGCGAGACTGTCAGCAGCAGGTCGGTGGCCGACAGCAGCACCCAGCCCCACCATACGTTCCGCCGCCAGCCGGTCGACATCCTGGCCATCGCCACGAGCGCCGGGTTGAACAGCGCCAGGAACGCAGCGTACTGGTTCTGCTCGCCGATTGCGCCCTGCGCGCGACCGTCCTCGCCGATCTCGACCACGCCGATCGAGGCCACGCCGCTGGTGTCGATCAGCGTCACCACGTTGGCGACCACGACGACCACGAGGAGCGATCGGAGCACCTGCCACGCATCGTCCGCGTTCCTGGCGCCGTAAAAGAACACCAGGAAGAACATCACGTGCTCGACCAGGTTGGTCTTCAGCGTGATGCCCGATTGCAGGGGGTCATAGTGCGGAAACGGCAGCAGGAAGGAGCGCACCAGGTAGGTGATGATGCCGTAGCCGACCAGCAGCGCGAATGCCGCCTGGATGCCGCCCAGGTCGATGAAGCCGCGGCGGTCGACGACGTTGCGGACCACGAGCGAGATCCCGGCCACGTACAGCACCAGGTTCTTCAGGCTGAAGCCGACAAGCCCGAAGTTCGGCGGCAATCCGAAGATGAAGACCACCATCAGGGTCATCACCAACGCGATCAACAACCACTTGATCATGACTGCGCCGGCCGATTCGACAGCCGCTTCCTGACGGCCAGCATGAGCTGGCGTGTCTCCGGTATGTGGCAGTAGTGCACCGCGATGGCGTAGCAGGCGACGAAACAGGCGCTGCCGGCGATGGCGCCGAGGATGCCGGGCCGCGCGGTCCAGAACGAAGGCAGCACGACCAGCGTAGCGGCCAGCGTGGCCAGCGTGATCTTGCCGGCGTCCTTCCAGCGCACGAGCTCGCGCGGCGCGCAGCCGACGAACTGCACCACCAGCCGGTAGTACCACAGGAAGGCGATCAGGCGAGTCAGCAGCAGCGAGGCCACCGCGCCGACCAGCCCGAACCACAGTGTCATGAATGCCAGCGTGGCGAGGTTGACGATCATGGTCACGATGCCCACGACGATGAACACGCGCGTGCGGTTGATGGCGCGCAGGATGACCGGGAAATCAAAGCAGGCGAACACCAGCGTCAGCGCGTAGGCCTGGAACACGGGTACCGCGGAATGGTAGCGCGGCGAGAACGCGAACGCGATCAGCGGATCGGCGAAGCGGATCATCAGCGCGATGCACGGCAGCAATAGCAGCGTGAACACGACCGTGGCGTCCTTCCACATCGCGATCATGCGCTCGACCTGCTGCTCCCCCGCCATGGCCGGCAGCAGCACGTCGGAGACCGAGTTGCGCACCGTCGAGATCACGAGCTGTGCGTAGCCGCCGATCGCATATTGCGCGAGCGCGGCGGCGCCGAGGATCTTGACGATGAACACGCCGCCCACCTGGTCGTTGACGGTCGCGATCACCGTGGCCACCGCTACCGGCAGTGCCCAGTGCAGCTGCTCGCGCCATTCGTGCGGCGGCAGCGGCACGACCTGCCCGCGTGCCAGCCGGCGCCAGGCCAGCGCCGCGATCGCGACGCGCAGCGCCTCCATGACGATCAGCGAAGCGAGGATCACGCCGACATCGTGGCTGATCGCCGCGGCGACGATCACGACCAGCAGGCGCGCCAGCAGCCGGCTGCTGGTGTAGGCGAACACCGCGCTGGTGCGGCGCTGCGCGAGCCACAGCGATTCCCAGAAATCGATGTTGGTCAGCAGCGTCAGGTACAGCAGCAGCTGCCAGAAATACTGCGCGATGAAGCGCCAGCCCGACAGTGCCTGCACGATGACCATGCCGGCCACGACCAGCGCCGTGCTGCATGCGACCAGGATCACGCTGAGGCGAACCAGGCTCCAGGTGCGGGCGGGGCTGCGCGGCACGAAATAGATCAGGCTGTTGGTGATCGACAGCGTGCAGATCGGCACGAGCAGTGTTACGTAGAGCAGGAATTCACGATACTGGCCGAACTGCGTCACGGTCAGCAGGCGTACCAGGATCACCGGGCTCAGGATCTGCAGCCCCTGGTTGACGATGCGCGAGATGCTCAGCACCAGGGCCTGCGCCGCAATTCCTTTCTTCATGTGGCGGCGCGCGCGGGATCAGCTCGCATCCTTCGGTTTCCTGGCGTCCCCAAGGGGATTCGAACCCCTGTTACCGCCGTGAAAGGGCGATGTCCTAGGCCTCTAGACGATGGGGACACGATCGAAAGCTATGGTGGAGCCAGGCGGGATCGAACCGCCGACCTCTTGCATGCCATGCAAGCGCTCTCCCAGCTGAGCTATGGCCCCACGAAGGGTCGCGAAGCTACGCAACCCGCGCACCCCTGTCAAGGATCGATAAAAAAGGGTCCCAACCGAACTGGATGGATCGGTTAGCCGTGGAACTTCGAGTGCTTTCTGCGAAGTGTGACCGCGGTCTCGCTGTCGCATCGCGCCGACGTCGCGCGAGGCCGCGCGTCGTGATGCGCCGACACGTTGTCGAAGCGCTTTGCGGATGATGAACTGATGCCGTCACGATTCAAACCACTTGCGTGGAGCGCGACCGGCAATGAAGCAAAAACCCGTATCGAAGCTCAGTTCCTGCGCGATGGTGCTCGCACTGTCGCTGACGTTCGCACTGGCCGGATGTAATCAGGACACCACGCAATCCACGAACGGCTCGTCCGTTGGATCAGGTGGAACGGGAACGGGAACCGGCACAGGCACTGGCACGGGAACCGGCACGGGCACGGGCACGGGAACCGGCACGGGCACGGGAACCGGCACGGGCACGGGTTCTGGCTCTGGTGGCACGGGTTCCGGTTCGGGTTCGGGCAGCGGTTCGGGTTCGGGCAGCGGTTCGGGTTCCGGCAGCGGTTCGGGTTCCGGCAGCGGCTCGGGTTCCGGCAGCGGTTCGGGTTCCGGCAGCGGCTCGGG
>JAFEDW010000225.1 GCA_018241455.1 Pseudomonadota bacterium
TGGTGCGCGCGCGCCGCGCGCCGCGCATCCCGGCCGCGGCTGCGGCCGGTTCGCTCGATCAGGGCTCCCTCGCTCATGCGCCGCCTCCGGTTTCGGTTATTTATAACACATGTAAGGTTTAAACCGCAGCCGGCGGCGAGCCGTGGCGGCGCGCGCCTGCGCTGCGGTATGCTTGCGGCCAACAGGAGCCGCAGCGTGCCCAGGATCGTCGACCATGACCGCCGTCGCGCCGAGATCGCCCGGCTGGCGGTGCGCGTGATGCAGCGTGACGGCGCCGAGAGCGCCACGGTGCGCGGCATCGCCAAGGCCGGCGGTTTCAGCATCGGTGTGTTGAGCCATTACTTCCGTGACAAGGATGAGCTGGTGGGTTTCGCCTTCCAGTGGGTCGCGCAGCAGTCGTTCGCCGATCTCGACGCCGCGGTCGCCGGCGTGCCGCCGGGGCTGGCGCGGTTGCGTACGGCACTCGAATTCATGGTGCCGGCGAGCGGTGCGCCGAGCTTCATCCGCGTGTGGCTCAACCTGTGGGGCGGCGCGATGGGCAACCCGAAGCTGGCGCGCGTGCACCGCGACTATTACGCGCGCTGGCGCCGCTACCTGCGCCGCTACCTGCGCGAGGCCGTGCGCCAGCGCGAGATCGCCGCGCCGCGCTCGCTGCGCAACACCACCGACCTGCTGACCGCCGCCGTCGACGGCTACTGGATCGGCGCTGCCTTCGAGCCGCGGCGGTTCCCGGTGCGCCGGCGACGCGCGCTGGTGGCCGGACTGCTGGCCACCGTGCTCAGGCCGGCCCGCGCCGCATGAGCGCCCGGCCCGCCACGGCGCGCCGCTATTCCGCCTGGTCGCTGCTGCGCGCGCGCCTGGCCGGTCCTGGCTACTGGCGGCCGCTGTGGTCAGGCCGGAAGCTGCAGCCGGCCTACGATGTCGTCATTGTCGGTGCCGGCGGCCACGGCCTCGCCACCGCGTTCCACCTGGCGCGCGATCACGGCATCAGGCGCATCGCCGTGCTGGAGAGACGACTGGTCGGCTACGGCAATGTCGGGCGCAACACGACCATCGTGCGCTCGAACTACCTGCTGCCCGAGAACCACTACTTCTATGAGGATTCGTTGCGTCGCTGGGAGACGCTGTCGCAGGACCTGAACTACAACGTCATGTACAGCCCGCGCGGTGTCGTCGACCTGGCGCTGACCGACGATTCGCTGCCGTCGCTGGCCCGCCGCGGCAATGCGATGCGCCTGGCGGGCATCGACGCCGAACTGCTCGACCTGCCCGCGCTCGAGCGCTTCGCGCCGGAACTCGAGCCGCGGCGCAAACGCCGCTTCCCGCTGGTCGGCGCGCTGTTGCAGCGGCGCGGCGGCACCGTGCGGCACGACGCCGTCGCCTGGGGCTACGCGCGCGCCGCCAGCGCGCTCGGGGTCGACATCATCGAGGATTGCGAGGTCACCGGCGTCAGTGCGACGGGCCAGGCCGCCGACGGCGTGGAGACCACGCGCGGCCGCGTCAAGGCCGATCGCATCGTGTTCGCGACCGCGGGCCACACCGGCCTGATCGGCTCGATGCTCGGCACGCCGTTGCCGATCGAGACACACCTGCTGCAGGCGATGGTGTCCGAACCGATCAAGCCGTTGCTCAATTCGGTGTACGTGTACGTTTCGCCCGGGCACGGCGAAACCTACATCTGTCAGTCCGACCGCGGCGGGCTGGTCATGGGCGGGCACCTCGACGGCTTTCCCTCGTTCACGCGCGAAGGCGCCTGGCATCGGCTCGAGGATGTCGTGCAGGGCGCGGTCGAACTCTTCCCGCGCATCGGCGGCGTGAAGATCCTGCGGCAATGGGCTGGCACGAACGACATGACGATGGACGGGAGCCCGATCATGGATCGGCTGCGCTACGACAACGTGTTCGTCAATGCCGGCTGGTGCTATGGGGGATTCAAGGCGATTCCCGCATCCGGCGCGGCCTTCGCCCAGTTCGTCGCGAGCGGCACGGCGCCGGACCTGATCCGCGCTTATCGGCTGTCGCGCTTCGCCACCGGCCACATGCTCGACGAGCCCGGCCAGGGGCCGTTCCCGGTGCGGCTGTGACGCGCCTCGTCTGTCCGTTCTGTGGAGCCCGCGAACTGCAGGAGTTCGAGTTCCACAAGACGCTGCCCGCCGTTGGCGCCGACGGCGAATTCGAGCGCACCTACCTGCGCGTCGCCGATGCGCAACTGAGCATGGAGCACTGGCAGCACGTGGGTGGGTGCCGCAGCTGGCTGCTGGTGCGCCGTAACCCATCGACCGGTGCGGTACTGGCGATCGAAGCGCTGGCTGGAGTTACGCCATGAAACCGCCACCGACACGCGGCGGCACGCGGCTCGGCGCCGGGGAGCTGTCGTTCACGTTCGACGGGCGTCAATACACGGGCCGGGTCGGCGATACGGCCGCGTCGGCGTTGCTGGCCAATGGCGTGCGCCTCATGGGCCGCAGCGTGAAATACCGCCGCCTGCGCGGCGTGCTGGGCGCCGGCGCCGAAGAGCCCAATGCGCTGTTCAATATCGGTGACCCGCCGCAACTCATTCCGAACGTGCAGGCCACGCGCCTGGTGCTGCGCGAGGGCATGCGCCTGCGCAGCCAGAACCGCTGGCCGTCGTTGCGCTTCGACCTCGCCTCGCTGCTGCAGGCCGGCGGTGGATTGTTCAGCGCGGGTTTCTACTACAAGACCTTCATCTGGCCTTCGTGGCGGCGCTACGAAGGAGTGATACGTCGTCTTGCAGGATTGGGCGAAGCACCCGGCGATTGCGCGCTGCCGATGGCCTCGATCGAGCATCTTGGCTGCGACGTGCTGGTCACCGGCGGCGGGCCCGCCGGCCTCGCGGCTGCGCGCGCCGCGGCACGCGCCGGCGCCCGCGTCGTGCTCTGCGAGAGCGAACCGGTGTGCGGCGGTGAACTCGAGTTCGAAGCCGGCCAGGTCAACGGCCTGTCCGGCGCCGATTGGATCGCGGCCAGTTTGGCCGAACTCGCGCGGTTCAACGTGCGCGTCCTCACCGACACGACGGTCGTCACCGACAACAACGGTGAAATCATCGCGCATGCAGAGCCCGGCGGCCTGGCCGGACGCAACACGATGTACCACATCCGGCCGAAGGCGCTGGTGCTCGCAGCCGGCGCGCTCGAGCGGCCGATTGTCTTCGCCAACAACGACCTGCCCGGCGTCATGTTGCTGGGCGCCGCCGAGCGCTACCTGGCACGCTATGGCGCGCGCGCCGGCAACGACCTGGTGCTGTTCGCCAATCACGACCGCGTTTACGCCAGTGCGAGGCGCTTGCTCGATGGCGGCATGCGCGTGCGCGCCATCGTCGACACACGCGCCAGCAACGTAATCAACGATGGCGGCGCGCTGCATGCACTGCACGGCTCACTGGCGGCGGCGGGTGTCGAGATCCTGCACGGCCACGCCGTCAGTGCTGCGGAAGGACGCAGCAGCGTGCGCGCCGCGCGCGTCATGCCGCTTGACGGCAGCGGGCAGACGCGGCGCATCGGCTGCGATACGATCCTGGTCAGCGGCGGCTGGTCGAGCGCGCTGCATGCGGGATGGCACGGTGGCGATGCGCGCCGCTATGACGCGGCGCTCGGATCCTTCGTCCCGGCCTCGCCGGCCAGTGGGCGCATGCATGCCGGCGGCGCCAACGGGAAGTTCGAGCTGGGAGACGCGCTCGCGGACGGACACGCGGCCGGCGCGCGCGCCGCG
>JAFEDW010000226.1 GCA_018241455.1 Pseudomonadota bacterium
GCGGATGATCGTCAGGTCTTCGTTGTATTCGGCCTGCGCCAGCTGGGCCTGCGCCGTCTGCACCGCGGCCTTCTGGATGTCGAGCTGCGCCTGCGCAGTCGCCACCGCATCGCCCGCCTGGTCGAGCTGCTGTTGCGACACGAGCTTCGTGGCCGCCAGCCCCTTGAGGCGCTCGAACTCGCGCTGCGCCGTGCGCAGGTTGACCTGCATCAGCGGGATCTGGCTCTGGGCCTGCGCGACCGCTGCCTGGGCGCTTTTCACGGCGAGGCGCGCATCCTCGTCTTCCTGCCGCGCGAGCACCTGGCCCTTGCGCACAAAGTCTCCTTCCTGCACCAGCACCTCGCTGATCGTGCCTGGGCGCCGCGCCGCGACTTCGACCACGCCGCCTTCGATGTCCACCTTGCCGTTGGCGATGGTGGCGTAAGGCGAGGGCGGCACCGCCGCAACAGGCTTGTCGCCAGCATGGCAGGCCGTGAGCAGCAGCGCGCCGGCCAGGAGCGACGCGCGCACGGCGCTGCGTATGACGGATCGAAGTTTCATGACTTGGACTCGCTGGTCTGGTGGCCGCCGTGCGGCGGTGGTTCGGAAAGCATGCGGTCGTCGAGGATCTTGCCGTCTTCCATGTGGATGATGCGGTCGGCGTGCGCCTCGAGGCGAGGGTCGTGCGTCACGACGACGATCGCCGCGCCGCGTTGCTTGGCCGCATGGTGGAGCAAGCGGATGATCACCTGGCCATTGGCCGAATCGAGCGCCGATGTCGGTTCGTCGGCGAAGATCAGTTGCGGCTCCTTGGCCAGCGCGCGCGCAATCGCGACGCGCTGCTTCTCGCCGCCGGACAGTTCAGCCGGCTTCTGCCGCAGCCTTGGACCAAGCCCGACGGATTCGAGCACCGCGGTGGCACGTTCGCGCGCGGCGCGCTTGTCCACGCCGCAGTAGCGCAGCACCTGCACGACCTGCGCCGTGGCATCGAGCGCCGGGAACAGGTTGAAGCCCTGGAAGATGAAACCGCAGTGGTCGAGCCGGAAGCGGTCGATCGCCTTGCGCTTCTTCTGCCACAGGCTCTCGCCCAGGGCCAGCACTTCGCCTTCGTCAGGTCTCATCAGCCCGGAGAGGGCCGCGATCAACGTCGATTTCCCGGAGCCCGACGGGCCCATGATCATCGTCACCTGGCCGTGGTAGGCATTGAAGGCCACGTTCTTCAGCACCTGCTGGCGCGTCTTGCCGATCTTGTAGGCCTTGCTGATGCCGCGTGCATCGATCGCCAGCGCGCTCATCGCAGCAGGTCCGCCGGTTGGCTCTTCTTCAGCACGCCGAGCGACATGGCGCCCGAGAGGATGGCGATGCCGAGCAGGGCCAGTGCCACCGGGATGTCGACGAACAGCGGGAAATCGAGCGGCACGCCCGAGGTGATCGCGATGAACCAGACCAGCGCGGTCAATCCGACCGTCAACAGCAAACCGGCAATGCCCACCCAAAAGCTGAGTTCCATGACCACGAGCCGGAGCCGGCGCATCGAGACACCGAGCGCGCGCAGGCTGGCAAATTCCTTGATGTTGGCGAGGATCGCGCCCTGCAGCGTCTGCCAGGTGATGACGACGCCGATGAACGCGCTGACGACGACGGCGAAGCCGATCATGACGGCGATCGGTCCGTCCGAAAGCATTGACATCTGGCTCGAATGTGACAGGTCTTCGCGCGTCCAGGCCTTGTATTGGCCCTTGCTCGCCGCGTTCAGCTGGTCGACGACCGCTCGCTCCTGCGTGGGGTCGTTGATCTTTGCCAGGATGGTGCCGACGCGATCACCGTCATTGTACTGACGCAGGAGTTTCGCAGTTTGCACGGATATGAATGTCATCGACTGGAACATCGACGGATAACCAGTGGTCACACCGCGCACCCATACCGTCTGGTTTGCCACCTTGGCCTTGTCACCGACCTGCACACCGAGTTTGCCAAGCGTGGATTTGTCGACAATGATCGCGTACGGTTCGCGCAGCGCCTGGATCAGCTCGTCGCTGAAATCGATCGGTATCGTGATGTCACCCTTCACCGGATTGACAATCACGAGTATTACAAACGTGTCTTTCGCCGGCTGGCCCGGCTTTGGGAAATTGGACCAAGGCGCACCGCCAATGTTCAGGGGCCGGACGTCTACGATGCTGGGGTTGCTGTAGATTTGGGGGATCACGCGCCGCGGCAACCCCGAACGCGAGTCGAACAGGTCTGTCGCATCGGGAGGCGCGATCAGGATCTGCGCCGGCGTGTGATCAACGGTCGCTGAAAACGTCTTGGTCAGCCCCATGAACATGCCGGTCATCGCGAGCACGAGCAGGCCCGCCACGGCGAGCGCGATGACGGCCGCGAGATAGCGGCGCCATTCATAAATCAGCGTCGACAGGGCCAGGCTCAATGATTCAGGACCTTGTTGTTGTCGCCGGAAGCCACCTATAGACCCTGTCGCCGTGCTTTTGGTTGCAGCAGGCGCCGTGATTAAGTCCTGCGCGTGCCGGTGCATTGTAGGGCCTGACCGGGTCCCGGTGGCAAAGCGCAGCGGAAAGCATGAAAATGCGGGATTCGCCCGACAGGACGATTTGGGTATGCCAGTGCAATGACTGCCTCGGCCCGGCGCATTCAACAGCTGCTCAGCTGGCTCGGTGATCGCGATCGCCAGCTGCAGCTAGCCCTCGATGCGGCCGAGCTCGGCACCTGGAACTGGGATCCGTCCACCAACGAGCTTGTTTGGTCCGATCGCTGCCGCACGCTGATCGGCGTGTCAGCGGCTGAAACGCCGACCGTCGATACTTTCCTGAAGCTCGTACACGCGGACGACCGTCCGGCGGTCGAGCATGCAATCGCGTCGGCGCTGCGCGACGGGGATTCCTATTCAATCGAGTACCGCATCGTGCTGCCCGACGGCGACATCCGCTGGCTGCACAGCCTCGGACGCGTGCACCGGACGGATTCGCACGGCCGCACGCTCGGCATGTCGGGCGTCGTGCGCGATGTGACGGTGGCGCACCGGCAGGAGCAGTACCTCGAGCAGCTTCGTCGCCAGGACGCGCAACAGCGGATCGACCAGCGCTACCGGCTATTGGTCGATACGCTGCCGCTCGGCATCATGCTGTCCGACCCCGACGGCGTCGTTACCTATGTCAATCCCGCCTGGACGATTCTTGGCGCCACCAGACGCGAGCAGGTGATCGGACAGGAACAGATGGGCGTCGTGCATCCGCAGGACCGGGTCCGCGTGCATTCGTTGTGGCAGCGATTGCGGCAGGAACTCACCGCCGATTTCGAATTCCGTGTCGCGGCTGAAGGTGGCGAGCCACGCTGGGTGCGCTGCATCTCGACGGCGCTGCGTGACGGCAACGGCATCGTGCTGGGTTTCGCGCACGCCTGTGCCGACATCAGCGGCCATCGCCAGCAGCGCGCCGCGATCGAGTTGCGGCACGACCAGGTGCTCGGCCTCGCACACCGGCTGCAGCGCTTGCGGCAATCGGAGCGGCTGGACCTGGCCGGACTCCTGCAGCGCGAGATCGTGCGCGACCTGGGCACGGCGCGAGACGCATTGGCGGCCATCGAGAATGCCGCCTCGCTCCACGACGCGCGGTCCGCGGCGAGCCGCGCCGTGGCGCTGATCGCCTCCACCACCGAGCGGCTGCGCCGCATCGTGCACGAACTCAATCCGCCGG
>JAFEDW010000227.1 GCA_018241455.1 Pseudomonadota bacterium
GTATTAACGCGTTAATACATTAGGACGCTCATGAAGCCGCACAAGAACATCTCCGACCGGCAGGAATCACTGGCCGAGCAGCGCCTGGCCGAGGCGCTGCTGACGCTGCGCACGGTCAGCGAATGCCGCGCCTTCCTGCGCGATTTGTGCTCGCCGGCCGAGCTGCAGGCGATGGCTGACCGCTGGGCAGTGGTGCGCGACCTGGGCCGCGGCCTGCCCTACCGCGAGATCCACGACCGCACCGGTGTCAGCGTGACGACCATCGGCCGCGTGGCCCGCTACCTGGCGCTCGGCAACGGCGGCTACGCGCTGGCGGCCAGGCGCCTCGGCGCCAACGCCCATGGATGAAGCGCCGCGCCTCAAGCTGGCGGTGCAGAAGAGCGGCCGCCTGACCGATCCTTCGCTCGACCTGCTCGGCCGCTGCGGCCTCAAGCTGGCGCGCGGCAAGGACCAGCTGGTGGGCTTTGGCGAAAACCTGCCGCTCGATGTGCTGTTCGTGCGCGACGACGACATCCCCGACCTGGTGCAGGAAGACGTCTGCGACCTCGGCCTGGTCGGATTGAACGTGCTCGAGGAGCGGCGGCTCGAACTGGCGGCGCGCGGCGCAACCGCGCGATTCGAGACGCTGCGTGACCTGGATTTCGGCCGCTGCCGGCTCGCGATCGCGGCGCCGAACGGGACCCGCTTCGACGGCCCGGAGACATTGCGCGGCCGGCGCATCGCTACCACCTACCCGTACATGCTCGGCCGCTACCTCGAGCGCATGCAGATCAACGCCGAGATCGTCACGCTTTCGGGCGCGGTCGAGATCGCACCGCGCCTCGGCCGCGCCGACCTGATCTGCGACCTCGTGTCCACCGGTTCGACGCTTCAGGCCAATCACCTGCGTGAGGTGCTGACGGTCGCCGAGAGCCACGCCGTGCTGATCCGCACGCCGGTGCCGCTGCCGGCATTCAAGGCCGAATGGGTCGAACGCATGCTGCTGCGCATCGACGGCGTCGAGCGCGTCAAGGAGAGCAAGTACATCATGCTGCACGCGCCGCGCGGCGCGCTGCCGGCGATCCGCGAGCTGCTGCCCGGCAGCGAGTCGCCGACGATCATCCCGCTCGACGGATTCCCCGAGCGGGTCGTCGTGCACGCGGTCTGCCGCGAAAACGTGTTCTGGGAAACGCTCGAGAGCCTGAAGCAGGCCGGCGCCAGCGCCGTGCTGGTGCTGCCGGTCGAGAAGATGCTGGCCTGAGCCCGTGCCCATTCCACCATTACAGGTCATCGAATGGCAGGCGCTCGACGCCGCCGGCCGGCGTGCCGCGCTGGCACGGGCACCGGCGCTGGCCAGCGACGCGGTGCTGCATCCCGTGCGGGACATCATCGCCGCGGTGCGCCGCGATGGTGACGCCGCCTTGCGCGCCTATGCGCGCCAGTTCGATCGACTCGAACTCGGCGCATTGCAGGTGTCGGCAGAGGAATTCGAGCAGGCGCGCGCCAGCCTGCCGGCCGCCGCGCTGGGCGCGTTGCAGGCCGCCATCGACAACGTGCGCAGCTTCCATCGTGCGCAGCTGCCCGGCGCGATCATCGTCGATACGCAGCCCGGCGTGCGGTGCGAGCGGATCTGGCGTCCGCTGCGCTCCGTGGGCCTGTACGTGCCCGCGGGTACGGCCCCACTGCCCTCCACCGCCATCATGCTGGCCGTGCCGGCCGCGCTGGCCGGCTGCCCGCAGCGCATCCTGTGCACGCCGGCCCGCGCCGACGGCCGAGCGGACCCCGGCGTGCTGGCCGCCGCGCAACTGTGCGGCATCGACACGGTGTTCAGGATCGGGGGCGCACAGGCGATTGCCGCGCTGGCCTACGGCACGGAAAGCGTCGCGAAGGTCGACAAGATCTTCGGCCCCGGCAATCGCTGGGTCACGGCGGCCAAGCAACTGGTGGCGGCAGATGCCGACGGCGCGGCGCTCGATCTGCCAGCCGGCCCTTCGGAGGTCTGCATCATCGCCGACGACTCGGCCGACGCCGATCATGTCGCCGCTGACCTGCTGGCGCAGTCCGAGCACGATGCGCTGGCGCAGGCGGTGCTGCTGACCGACTCCGCCGCGCTGGCGCAGCGCGTGCGCGATCGCCTTGCCGCTCGCGTAGCGCGGTTGTCGCGACAGGCCGTGCTGGCCGCATCGCTCGAGCACCTGCGGCTGATCGTCGTGCCCGACCTGGCCATCGCTGCGCAGGTGGCGGACGACTACGCGCCCGAGCACCTGTTGTTGCAGACGCGCGCGCCGCGCGCGCTGCTGGATCGCATCAACACCGCCGGCTCGGTGTTCCTGGGTCCGTGGTCGGCCGAGCCGCTCGGCGATTACTGTTCCGGTACGAACCACGTGCTGCCCACTTACGGCCATGCGCGCGCCTGCAGCGGCCTGTCGGTGACGGATTTCATGCGCAGCATGACCGTGCAGGAGCTCAGCGCCGATGGCCTGCAAAGCCTGGGGCCGGTGGCCGTGACGCTCGCGCGGCTCGAAGGCCTCGATGCGCACGCCGCCGCCGTCGAAGCGCGCATCGCCACGCTGGCCGCGGCCGCACGCAGCACCGGCGAACGCCGCACCGAGGCACGCGCATGAGCTGGATCACCGAGATCGCACGGCCGGACATCCGCGCACTGGCCCCGTACCGGCACGCCGCGTGGGAACCGGGCCTGGTGCGGCTGCACGCGAATGAACTGCCGTGGCGCTCGCTCGCCGACGGCAGCGACGCGGGCTTGAATCGCTACCCTGAGCCGCATCCGCATGCGCTCGCCGCGCGACTGGCACGGTTCTACCAGGTAGACGCCGAGGCGGTGCTGCCATGTCGCGGGAGCGATGAGGCGATCGACCTGCTGACGCGCTGCTATGCGCGTTGCGGCCGCGATGCGATCCTGATCACGCCGCCGACGTTCGGCATGTACGCGCTGTGCGCGCATGTGCAGGGCGCGACCATCATCGAAGTGCCGCTGCGCCGCGAATCCGGCTACGGCATCGATTTGCCGGCCTTGCACAAGGCCGTCACCTCGGCCGTGAAGCTGGTGTACCTGTGCTCGCCCAACAATCCGACCGGCAATCTCATTGATCGCGCCACCGTGCTGTCGCTGGCCAGCGCGCTCGCCGGCCGCGCGCTGCTCGTCGTCGATGAGGCCTACGTGGAGTTCTCGGGCAGCCCGTCGCTGGGCGCCGACCTGCGCGCGCATCCGGGCCTGGTGGTGTTGCGCACGATGTCCAAGGCGCATGGGCTGGCCGGTGCGCGCTGTGGCGCCGTGCTGGCCCACCCGGAAATCATCGCGCTGCTGCGGCGGGTGATCCAGCCCTATGCCGTGACGCAACTGACGATCGAAGCGGTCGCGCGTGCCCTGGAACCTGCGGCAGTGGAGGAGTCGCGCCAGCGCGTCGCGCAGGTGATCAGCGAGCGGGAACGGATGGCCGCCGCGCTGTCGGCGCGCATCTCGGTGCGCCACGTCTGGCCGAGCGCGGCGAACTTCCTGCTGGTCGAGTGTGCCGACGCCGGCGCCGCGCTGCAGCGCTGCCACGCGGCCGGGTTGCTGGTGCGCGACCTGCGCCACTTGCCCTCGCTGGGCCAGGCGCTGCGCCTGAGCATCGGCACCCCCGAACACAACGATCGGCTGCTGGAAGTGTTGCCATGAGCACAT
>JAFEDW010000228.1 GCA_018241455.1 Pseudomonadota bacterium
CACGTGCACGCCGTGGCCGGCATCGGCAATCCGCGCCGCTTCTTCGCCACGCTGGAATCGGCGGGCCTGCAGGTGATCGCGCATCGTTTCCCCGATCACCACCGCTACCTGCGCCATGAGCTCGAGTTCGGCGACGCGTTGCCGGTCATCATGACCGAGAAGGATGCAGTAAAATGCCGCGCGATCGCGCCGGACCATTGCTGGTGCCTGCCGGTCAGCGCGAGCTTCGCGGCCGCGGACGAGCGCAGCCTGTTACGGAGAATCCTGATGGACGCACGCCTGCTCGATATCCTCGCCTGCCCGCTGTGCAAGGGCCCGCTGCGGCTCGCCGACGACACCGGCGGCAAGTCACTGGTCTGCCGCGCCGATCGGCTCGCCTTTCCGGTGCGCGATGGCATACCGGTCATGCTCGAGGAGGCGGCGCGCCAGCTCGAGCCGGGCGATCCGCTGCTGGAACGCTGAGCATGTTCAAGGTCGTGATTCCGGCGCGTTACGCCTCGACACGACTGCCGGGCAAGCCGCTGCTCGCGATCGCCGGCAAGCCGATGCTCCAATGGGTATATGAGCGCGCCTGCGCCGCGCAGGCCGCCGAGGTGGTGATCGCCACGGACGATGAGCGCATCGCCGCCGCGGCGCGCGAATTCGTCACGCCGGCCGACGCGGGCAACATCGTCTTGACCGCGGCGACACATGCCTCGGGCACCGATCGCATCGCGGAGGTGGCGCGCCTGCGCCGCTGGGACGCGGCCGGGATCGTCGTCAACGTCCAGGGCGATGAACCGATGTTGCCGCCGCAGCTGATCCGCCAGGTGGCCGCATTGCTGCAGCAGCATGAGCGCGCCGACGTGGCGACACTGGCGACGCCGATCAAGTCGCTGGCGGAGTTCCTCGATCCCAACGTCGTCAAGTTGGTTGCCGACACCAGCCAACGCGCGCTGTATTTCAGCCGCGCGCCGATCCCCTGGCACCGCGATGGCGTGAATGCGGGCGCGACGGCAGGCCCGGCCGTGGCGCCGGGCCAGTCGCAGTGGCAGGGCGCACGTCGACACGTCGGCCTCTACGCCTATCGTGTCGGCGCCTTGTTGCGCATGGCCGCGCTGCCACCCTCGGAGCTGGAGCAGATCGAAAAGCTCGAGCAGCTGCGCGCGCTGCAGGCTGGCTTCGAGTTCCGGGTCGCCGACGGCGTCGTGCCGCCGGGACCCGATGTCAACACGAGCGCCGACCTCGAGCGCGTGAGCGCCTTACTCGTCGCGTCGCGACTCGCTGTGCCAGGAGTCGTTGGCCGGACCTGAGGACCAGACCACCTGCTTCGACGCTGGTGGTGGCGTTTCAGACTGCGGTGCCGGCGGTGCGGCTTGTTGCGCCGGCGGCGTTGGCGCTGGCGCTGGCGACGGCGCCGGCATCGCCGGTTCGGCGCGCGCGGGCGCGTCAAACAGCTGCGCCTGGCCCGCGCTCGAACGCGCAGGTTGCGTCCAGCTCATTGCCGGCCCACCACCGGCGCCGCTCTCCATGACGGGCGCATCGAACGACTCCGGACGCGCTCCCGCGCCGCCGGCATCACCAGCCGGATCGGCGCTACGGGGCGGGTTCGGGGCCGGGCCGTCATTCTGGCCGTGACCGTTGCCCTGGCCCTGAGTTTGTCCCGAGCCTTGTCCCTGGCGCTCACCGCCGCCGCGATGGCCGCCGCCGCGGCGGCGGCGTCCGCCGCGTCGTGAGCGGCCGCTGCGCTCGCCGCGCTCGCCTTCGCGGCGCGGTTCTCCACCGGTTGCAGGTGCGCTGCCCGCTGCCTCGCGCGGTTCCTGGTCGCGGCGCGGCTCGTCTCGGCGCGCTTCATCGCGCCGTGGTTCATCGCGCCGTGGTTCATCGCGGCGCGGTGCCCCGTCGCGTTGTGGCGCATTCGCGCGAGCCTCGCCGCGCGGCGCCTCGTTGCGGCGCGAGTCGCCGCGGTTGTGCTCGTCGCGCGCTCGTCCGTCACGGCGCGGCTCGTTGCGATTGCCGCCGCCTTCGCGGCGCGAGGAGCGCTCGCCGTACGGGCCGCGGCCGGCGCCGCGCCGCTGCGCGTGGCGGTCGCGATGGTCACGGTGATCGCGTCCGTCGCGACGCCCATCGTGCCGGCCACCGCGCTCGTGCGCTTGCTCGGGCGTCGCGTCGGCGCTGGATTCCCCGCCGCCGAACAGGTTTTTCAGCCTGGACCAGAATCCGCCGCCGCCACCAGCGCCGCCAGCGCTGCGCACCGGCGCCGGTGCCGGTGCCGGCGTGGCCGGCGCGCGCTCGGGCGCTTCCACGACGGGCGCCGGCGTCGTCGGCATGAACGTGGCGACCGCCGGCGCTTCGGCTGCCGGCTTGTCGCTCTCCAGCGTCGGCTCGGCCACTGCGGGCGGCACCGGGATCTGGTAGCTGACCTGGCTGTGTTCGGGCAGGCTGATCTCGTCGTCGCGCACGCGGCGGAACGAATACTCCGGCGTCTGGATGTGCGGGTTGGGCACCAGCACGATGCTGACGCGCGTCTTGTCCTCGGTGTCGCGCAACCACTCGCGCTTCTCGTTCATCAGGTAGGTGGCCACTTCCACCGGCACCTGCACGATGATGCGCGCGGTGCGCTCCTTGCGCGCGTCCTCGCCGATCAGCCGCAGGATCGACAGCGCCAGCGATTCGACGCTGCGGATGCTGCCGATGCCGTTGCAACGCGGGCAGACCAGGTGGCTCGAATCACCGAGGCTCGGCCGCAGCCGCTGGCGCGACATCTCCAGCAGGCCGAAGCGCGACAGCCGCCCAATCTGGATGCGCGCGCGGTCCATCTTCATTGCATCGCGCAGCCGTTCCTCGACCGCGCGCTGGTTCTTCGCGTCCTCCATGTCGATGAAGTCGATGACGATCAGGCCGCCGATGTCGCGGATCCGCAGCTGGCGGGCGATCTCGTCGGCCGCCTCGAGGTTGGTATTGGTGGCCGTGGTCTCGATGTCGCCGCCGCGCGTGGCGCGCGCGGAGTTGATGTCGATCGATACCAGCGCCTCGGTGTAGTCGACCACCAGCGAGCCGCCCGAGGGCAGCTGCACCTTGTGCGCGTACGCCGATTCGATCTGGTTCTCGATCTGGTAGCGCGTGAACAGCGGGATGTCGTCGGTATAGGCCTTGAGCTTGCGCTGCATGTCGGCGGGCATGAAACGCTGCATGTACTCCTGCGCCTTCTGGTGGGCGTAGGCGTCGTCGACCAGCACCTCGCCGATGTCATCGCCGAGATAGTCGCGGAGTGAACGCGTGACCGCATCGCCTTCCTGGTAGACCAGGAACGGCGCCTGGCGGCTGGCGGCCGCCTGCGCGATCGCATCCCACTGCGTCTTGAGGTTGTCGAGGTCCCACTGCAGTTCCTCGACCGCGCGGCCGACGCCGGCGGTGCGGATGATCGCGCCCATGCCGTCCGGCACGTTGAGCTGGCTCATGACCTCGCGCATCTGGTCGCGGTCTTCGCCCTCGATGCGGCGCGAGACGCCGCCGGCGCGCGGGCTGTTGGGCATCAGCACGAGGAACCGGCCCGCCAGGCTGATGAACGTGGTCAGCGCCGCGCCCTTGGTGCCGCGCTCTTCCTTCTCGACCTGCACCAGCAGTTCCTGGCCTTCGTTGAGCAGTTCGCGGATGTTCATGCGGCCGCCCTGCGGCT
>JAFEDW010000229.1 GCA_018241455.1 Pseudomonadota bacterium
TGATTCGGCCGACTCCTCGCGATACAGCCGCTCGAGTTCCGCGACATCGCCGTGCTGCCAGGCGCGAATCACGGCGGCCGGGTCACTGTCGTCCGTGTCGAGGTCCTTGAGCGTGGAGCGCAGGAACTGCGCCTGCTCGTCGAGCTTGAGGCGCGCGAAATATCCCATCTGCTCGGCCGCGGTCTCGAGTGCGACGATCGGCTTGTGGTCGGCGGCGGCGCTCTGCGTCAGTTGCATGTCGACACCGGCGCTGGCCTCGTAGCCCTCGTGCACGAGCGCGAGTTGCTCGAGCAATATCGCGGCGAACCAGGGCTGGAAGCGCTCGGTCGTCGCGGGGTCGAGGGCCACTGTCCGGGCGTGTGTGGTAAAGCTGGTGTAGAGGTCAGGCGGCAGCACCTGGCTCAGCGTCTTGCCTTCCGGCAGCAGGACCGCATCCAGGTCGGGCGCGAGCAGCGAGTCGGCGCCGGTATCGCTGAGATCGAGCTCCATGACCAGCGATTTCGAGCGTTGGTAGGCTTGCAGCACTTCCGCCGGCAGTGCGCCGTCGGCCGCCTTCAACATGTGCACCGAGCCGAGCAGGTAGACCGTGTTGTGCGCGCCCTTGACCTCCCAGAAGATGTGGTGCCCGTCATTGCCGTGGCCCAATGCCGGCGCCAGCAGCAGGCAGGCTGCGGCCGTGAGCCGGGGAAGCAGGGCAGGCGCTTGGCGTGCAGTCATGGACATTGATTCCCGTGCTACTTCGCGCCTGCGCGGTACGCACGCACGCGCGCGAGCGCATTGGCGCGGATGTTCATGTAGAAATAGTTGTAGTCGAAGTCATGGTCGACGCCGGTGAGGCTGAGCAGGTCGCTGAAGCGGCGGCGTTCGCCAAATGGAATCGATACGCCGAGCAGGCCTTGCTCGCAGCGCGCTCCGGTCAGGCCAACGACCGGCGCGGGGATGGGCCAGCCGCGCCCGTCGCTGTACACGGCGCCCAGGTTGGCGGCCGCGTCGGCCTCGCCGTCGAGGCGCCAATCGAGCGGATTGACGCACACCAGCGGCCGGCCGCCGATCGGCTGGTAGCTTCCCTGCCACCAAATGACGGCGTCGTTCTTGCGCCGCCGGTCGTCGTGACCGCTGCGTACCGTGTTCCACGTGATTACGCAGCCGGTGGCGGTGGCCGTCCGGCACACAGGCAGGCCGAGCTGCTCGATCTGCACCGGCAGTGCGGTACCGACGATGTATGCAGCGACCAGGCGCGCCTGAAGCGGTGTGCCGATGATGCGTTGCTGCAGCAATCGCAGCGCATGGATGGAGCCCTGGCTGTGGCTCGCGAGGATGAACGGCCGGCCCGCACTCGCCTCGAGGAACGCGTCGAAGGCGCGTTCGACATCGCGATACGCCAGCTCGGCGGCGGCGTAGCCAGCCGCGTTGTTGCTGGTGATCGCGCGGAGCGAAGCCTGCCGGTAGCGCGGTGCGAAGATACGGCAGCAGCCGTTGAACACGCTGGCCTGGAATTTCAGCACGGCGGCATCGACCCGCGCTGCGGTTTCACCGCCGGCGTCGAACGCCGCGTTGCCGACCGCCATCGTCAGGTAGGTCGTCGGGTGGATGAAGAACACGTCCGCGCCCGAGTCGATGCCCGGTGCGACGCCCTGTGGCAGGTCATCGGCCTCGCTGCGCCGGCCGGGAAACGCGGCCCAGGACCGGGGTTGCGAATAGTCGGGCGCCGCCGGCGTTGCGGCGGAATCGGCGAACGCGGCTGCGGCGAACGCGGCCGTGGAGCACAGCACGGCCACGCGCCACGCGCCGGTGAACCACTCCACCGCGAACGTGCCTGGTTGCCGCCGGCGCATGGCGGCCGGACTCAGTGCTTCGCGTACCAGGCTTTCACGCCGGCGTGATCGCGCACGGCGTTGTGCACGCCGGTGAGCTTCGGGTACGCATCGAAGATCGTGGCCGGAATATGATCGACCGCGCCGCCGTTGAACCAGCGCACCGCGATGAACAGCTTGATATCCACGACCTGCAGCTTGCTGCCGCCGAAGAACGGCGTGCCGAGGATGATCTTCTCGGCGCGCCGGGCCCACGCCGGCAGGTAGTCGGCCACGAGCGCCTCGCGCGCCAGCTTCTTTTCCGCTTCGGGCAGGCGCAGCGTCGGCGACATCGTGGCGCGCAGGTCTTCGACGTGCTGCATCATGCCTTCGTGCCGCGCGGCCTCGAAGTCGTCGGTCGGATGCAGGCCGTGGCGCCTGCCGATCAACGCGAGGATGGCGTTGGTCTGCGCGAGCGGTGGCTGTCCCGGCAACGTCAGCACCGGCATGGCGCCGTAGGGCGTCTGATCCTTCATCGCCGGCCAGTTCGCCCGTGGAATGCGATCGTCCTCGAAGTCGATGCCTGCGAGGTGCAGCGCCAGGCGGCATTCCTCGCCACGGCTCACCGGCGCGTCGAAGTAGGTCAGCTTGGGCTTGTTCATGGGCCGCAAACATAGCACGCGAGCGGTCCGCCGGGCAGTCAACTGCGCTAAGATTGCCTGGCCATCCCGACCCGTGTTTTCGATGGAGGCCAACCATGAGACGTACGCTGTGCATGCTGGGTTTGTCGCTCGCTGCCGCGATGCCGGCGCTGGCCGCGCTGCAGGCCGGCGAGCTGGCCCCGGAATTCTCCGCGCTGGCTTCGCTGGGCGGAAAGACTTTCAACTACGTGCTGGCCGACGAGCTCAAGAAGGGGCCGGTGGTCGTGTATTTCTACCCATCCGCGTTCACCGAAGGCTGCAACGTCGAGGCCCACACGTTCTCGGTACACAAGGCCGATTTCGATGCGGCGGGCGCCTCGATCATCGGCGTGTCGCTCGACAGCATCGACCGGCTCAATGCCTTTTCGGCCGACCCCAAGTACTGCGCCGGCAAGATCGCCGTCGCATCGGATGCCGAGGGACTGATCGCCAAGGGTTACCAGCTGAAGGTGCAGGGTGCGAGCGAGCCGTTCAGGGATACGCGCGGCGTCCTCGTTGACCATGCGTTCGCGGAGCGCACCACATTCATCGTCACGCCCGATCATCGTGTCTACACGACGATCGGTGGCCTGTCGCCCGCAGCGAACGTGGAGACCGCGCTCAAGGCGGTTCGCCAGCTGGCCAAGACGCACGCCGCAAAGTAACTGACCGGCAGCGTTGGTTGCTGGTGGTCGGCGAACTGCAGGCCGTCTATCGGTCGTACGGCCGGCCGGCCTGCGACGAGCGCGCGCTGATGCTCACCGCGGTGAACATCCCGAGCGAGCTGCGCCACGACGGCGTGGAATTCCTGCTGTGCGTCAGCGCGGCCGACGCACCGTGGGCGCTCGCGCACCTGCGGCAATACGAACAGGAGAATCGCGCGGCGCCGCGCAGCATCGCGATGCCACGCCTGTACCCGTACGCGTGGGTCGGCGTGCTGGTGTATTCGCTCGTGCTGCTCGGCATTTCCGCTGCGGTCTCCAGCGGATGGTGGCCGCCCGAAGCCTTCGGCAACGGCGCACTGGACGCCGCCCGCGTGCAGGGCGGCCAGTGGTGGCGGGCGTGGACGGCGCTGACGCTGCACGTCGATGCGGATCACCTGGTGGCCAACCTGGGCGGCGGGCTCTGGTTCGGATACCTGGCTGCGCGCCAGCTCGGTAGTGGCATGGCCTGGTTGCTG
>JAFEDW010000022.1 GCA_018241455.1 Pseudomonadota bacterium
CTACCGATCCACGGCGACGGTCGGCAGCTTGTCCGAGGAATCGGGCGTCATCGGCCAGGCCTGGAACGTCGAGCGCTATTTCATCCGTGGCCAGGCGCCCGCGCCGTGGAATCTGACGATGCCGGCCGACGGCGGCGTGGCCATGCACGCCGTCGATGCTGGTGGCGTGCACGATGCGGCGCGCGCCTTCGAGTGGCGCGGCCCGGGTGCAGCGGAGCTGGCGATCACCGCCGAGCCGATGGACCTGACGCGGCAGACCAACGGCGACCTGGTATTGCAGATCGACTACCGCGTCGATACGCCACCGGCCGCGCCGGTGCAGCTCGCGATGCAATGTACGCCGTCCTGCGCCGGCTCCGCGCTTGATGCGAGCGAGGTCTTGCGCGCGGCGACGCCCGGTGAGTGGCGGGCGCTGAAGGTGAAGCTGTCCTGTTTCCGCGACGCCGGCGTGGACATGGGCCACATCAGTTCGCCGTTCACGCTGCGCAGTTCAGGCGGCTTCGCGTTGTCGATACTGGCCGTGCAGCTCAGCACCGATCCGGCCGGCGCGGTGTGCCTGCCGCGTGACCCGCTTGGTAGAATGGCACCGTGAAATCTCTGGGAAGAAAGCCGCAGGGAGCGCGGCTCGAGCGCATCCGATCGTCGCCCGCCTGGGCTGGAGATCGCTTCCAGAACATTCATCCGGTGATGCCGGGATTGCGCGATTCCGCCGTGCCGATGCCATCGCTGGCCGAGTTCATCTGCGGTGGCGAGCGGCGCGTGCCGCGTTCGCCACTGCCGGCACGCAATCCGCTCGATGCCTGGAGGCACGCGCCCCGCAGCGGGCTGCGCGCCACGTGGCTCGGCCATTCCACGGTGCTCGTCGAAATCGACGGCGTGCGCGTGCTGACCGATCCGGTGTGGGGGCCGCGCGCATCGCCGGCGCGTTTCGCCGGCCCGAAACGCTTCCAGCCCGTGCCGGTGTCGCTGCGCGAGCTGCCGCCGATCGACGTGGTCGTGATATCGCACGATCACTACGATCATCTCGACTACCCGACCATCCGCGAACTGCGCAAGCGCGCGGTGCCGTTCGTGACTTCGCTCGGCGTGGGCGCGCATCTCGAGTACTGGGGCGTGCATCCGGAGCGCATCGTCGAACTCGACTGGTGGGAATCGCATCGCTTGCCCGGCACGGAACTCGACATCACCGCGGCGCCGTCGCAGCACTTCTCCGGCCGCAGCCTCAATGACCGCAACGCGACACTGTGGTCCTCGATCGTGCTGCGCTCGCCGCGCCACGCGGTGTTCTTCAGCGGTGACACCGGACTCACCGAAGAGTACGCGCTGATTCGCGCGCGCCTGGGGCCGTTCGACCTGGTGATGCTGGAAGTGGGCGCCTTTCATCCGGCCTGGGGCGATATACACCTCGGGCCCGAACATGCGCTGCGGGCCGTCACGCTGCTCGGCGGCGGCGTGTTCCTGCCGGTGCACTGGGGTACCTTCAGCCTGGCGATGCACGCCTGGGATGAACCCGCCGAAACGCTGCTGCAGCTGGCGCCAAAATCGGGCGCGCGGCTGCTCATGCCGCGCCTCGGTGAGCCGGTAGAGCCGGCCCGGGCGAACGGCGTCACGCCATGGTGGCGCGCGGTGGAAACCAGCCCGCGCGGCAAGCGCCGGTTCGCAGTGCCCGGGCTGTCGTTGCCGAAATCCGTGCCCTGGCCCATGGACTAGTGTGAGCATCAACGCAGGACTGGTCGGGTTCGGGCTCGCAGGCCGCGTATTCCACGCGCCGCTCCTCGAGGCCAGCGGTATCGGCATCGTCGGCGTCGTGTCGCGCCAGCGCGAAGCGGTTCGTGCCGCGTTGCCGGCGACACGAGTATTCCCCGATCTCGATGCGCTGCTGGCGGAGCCGCGGCTGGACCTGGTGGTGATCGCGACACCGAACGATCTGCACGAGGCGCAGGCGCTGGCCGCCCTCGCGGCCGGCAAGCATGTGGTCGTGGACAAACCAATGGCGTTGTCGATCGCGGGCGCCGATCGCCTGATGCAAGCCGCCGCCGCAGCATCGCTGATGTTGAGCGCATTCCACAATCGGCGCTGGGACAGCGATTTCCTCACGCTGCGCGGCGTGCTCGAGGCCGGCACGCTCGGCGCCGTGCAGAGTTTCGAGGCGCGCTGGAATCGCTACCGGCCCGCGGTCGTGGACCGCTGGCGCGAAAGCGCGGCGCACGGCGGCGGGCTGCTGCATGATCTGGGCACGCACCTGGTCGACCAGGCGCTGTTGCTGTTCGGCATGCCCGATTGGGTGCAGGCCGATATCCTCGCGCAGCGCGCGGGCGCCACGGTCGAAGATGCCTTCGACCTGCGCATGGGCAAGGGTCGCCTGCGCGTCGTGCTGGGCGCCACTACGCTCGCCGCCGAGGCCGGTCCGCGTTACCGCGTGCACGGCGAGCTCGGCAGCTACACCAGCGATGCGCTGGATCCGCAGGAGGAGCAGGCGCGCGCAGGAATGCCGCCCACCGATGCGGCATTCGGCCTGGATGAGAAAATGCCGGGCGGACACATCGTCGACGGAGCAACCGGCGCCATCCGCAGCGTGCCGGCCGTGCGCGGACGATGGATCGAATACTATCGGGCGGTACGCCGCGCAATCGAAGCGCGGCGCGCCGCAGCGGGAGCGTCCACCGGGCCGCCAGCGCCAATTGCGCCGATCGCGCCGGTGGAGCCTGCGGCGGCGCGTCGGGTGCTGCAGGTCATCGAGGCCGCGCGACAGAGCAGTGCGAGCGGCTCGCGCGTCCCGTTGGACGGCCGGTCATGAGCCCGCGTGCGCTCGCCCGCGATGCCGGAATGTCGAGCGGGCAAGCGCGACTGTTGAAGGCGCTGCGCGCCGAGGCGGCGCGCTACGTGCGCGCGCTGCATGCCGCGCGCAGCGGGCGGCCGCGTGACATCCATGCGTTGCGCATCGCCACGCGACGCATGCTGGCATTGATGGAATTTGGCGCCGCACTCGCTCCGAGCGACAAGTGGCGCGCACGGGTGCGCGAGATTCGCCAGCCGTTCCGCAAGTGTGCGCGGCTGCGCGACCTGCAGGCGACACGCGCGCACCTCGACCAGTTGCGCAACGGCAAGCCCGCGCGACAGGCGCTGCTGCGTGCCCTGCAGAAGTGGCTGCGCGAGGCCATCAGGCGGCGTCGCCGTCGCACGATCGAGCAGCTCGAGGCTGTCAGGCCGCGGCGCGTGTGCCGCAAGATCATCCAGCTCGCCAGCGCGCGCACTGGCAGCGCGCGATCCGCCGACGGCGCAGGCGATTGCATCGATCGCAGCCGGCGCGAGGTGCGCGGCGCCTGCCGCCGCATGTGCGCGGGAGGCGTCGAAGCGCTGCACCGCGCGCGCGTGGCGATCAAGCGCTGCCGCTACGAACTGGAAATGGCTGCCGCGGTCGGCGCCGCCGCGCAGCCTGGCCAGCTGCGCGCGCTGCGTCGCCTGCAGCAGGCGCTCGGCACCGTCACCGACCTGGAGCTGTTGCGAGGCGAGCTCAAACGCTATGCGCGCCAGCATCGCGGGCAGAAGCGGGCGCTGGCGCAGCTGCGGCGCGAGCTCGGACGCGAGCGCGCACAGCGTCGCGCGGAGGCGCTTGCGATGGTGGCCCGTGGTGCTATTGTGGTGTCCCGCAACTGAAGGCGAGGACGGACGATGATGCGCGCGGTGTCGATCCTGGTGACGATCTGGCTGTTGGGAGCGGGCGCCGCATCGGCGCAGTCGCCGTGGACGGAAGGGCAGCACTATTTCCTGGTGCGCCCGGCGCAGCCGACTTCGGTCGCGGCCGGCAAGGTGGAAGTGCTCGAGGTGTTCTCGTATGCCTGCCCGGCCTGCAATCATTTCTATCCAGCCATCGACAAGCTCAGGGCCGCCTTGCCCGCGGCGCGCGTGCAGTGGCGTTTCCTGCCGGCCGCGTGGCATCCGGAAGAAGACTGGAAGGTGTTCCAGCGCGCCTATTTTGCGGCGCTGGCGCTCGGCATCGCCGACCGGACGCACGACCGGGTGTTCGACGCCGTGTGGAAGACCGGCGAGCTCGCGACGATGGATGGCAACCAGCTTAAATCACCGCTCCCGAGCCTCGCCGACGTGGCGCATTTCTACGAGAGCGTCGCGAAGCTCAAGCCCGGCGAGTTCCTGGCCGCGGCGCATTCGTTCTCGGTCGATGCGCAGATGCGTGAAGCCGATGCGCAGATCGCGGCCTACCAGGCCGACTCGACGCCGACGCTGATCATCAACGGCAAGTACCGGCTGACGCCGCGCTCGGCCGGCGACGAGGAGCAGTTCATCGCGCTGGCGAAGTGGCTGGTTGGCCAGGAAATCCACTAGCGCAGCGTCCGCCGCCCTTCCTGCCGGCGCCGCGGTCGCGACGCTGGCCGCGCTGCTGGTGCAGCGAGCGCGCGCGGCTGCGCAGCATGGCGCCTGCTTCAAGGTTGCGCTGTGTGGTGCGCAGGGCAGCGGCAAGACCACGCTGGCAGTCGTGCTGCAGCGGCTATTGCAGGCGCGTGGCCTGGCGACAGCGGTGCTGTCGCTCGACGACTTCTACCTGACGCGGCAACAGCGCGCGGAGCTGGCGGAGCGCGTCCACCCGCTGCTGCAGACGCGCGGCGTACCGGGCACGCATGACATTGCCCTGGCGCTGCAAGTCGTGGAATCGCTCCAACGAGCGGGCGAGGTGGCGTTGCCCGCGTTCGACAAGGCGCGCGATGAGCGGCGCGCGCCGCAAGACTGGCCGAGCGTGGCCGCGCCAGTGCAGGTCGTGTTGTTCGAGGGTTGGTGCCTGTGTGCCGCGCCGCAGGCCGCGGCGGCGCTTGCCCGACCCGTCAATGAACTCGAGGCCCACGAGGATGCCGACGGCGGCTGGCGCCGCTACGTCAATACCGCGCTCGCCGGCGACTATCGACGCCTGTGCAACCTGTTCGACTACCGCGTGTTCCTCGCGGCGCCCGGCTTCGACGTCGTATACCAATGGCGGTTGCAGCAGGAACAGCAGCTGCGGCAACAGGTCGCCGCGCAAGGCGCCGATACATCACGCATGATGAGCGATGCGCAGCTCGGGCGTTTCGTCCGCCACTACGAGCGATTGACACGTCACATGCTGGAGGATATGCCGGCGCGCGCCGATGTCGTGATCCGGCTGGATTCAGCGCGTGCCATGACGCTGGAGTTTCCGGCAGGCGATGAAGCGCCCGAGCAGTAGCTCATAGGTGGCGTCGGCGATCGGTGCGCCGCGCATCCATTCCAGGCTCAATTCGTCCAGCTCGTTGGGATTGAATTCCTGCGGCCGGCCCATCGATTGCACCAAGCGCTGCAGCTGGTACTGGCGGCGCAACTCCTGGTCCTCCGGTGGCGTCGGCTGGTTGGCATGGATCTCGGCGCGAATGCACAACGTGCGCAGCCGCCGCTCTTCGGCAGCGGCCGCGGTCGCAACGACAGCGCTGCCGGTCGTCGGTTCGGCAGCCTCGGCTCGTTCCCAGGCCGCCTTCAGCGCCTGCGCACCGGGTTTCGGCCACTGTTGCACGCCGGCAATGAATTGTTCGGCCGCCTGCTTCAGCGCATCACTGTCGGCACCCGGCACGCCCTGCAGCCTGGCCCACGCGTAGGCATTGATGTGCCGCCCGGCCTCGAGCAGGTTCTCGAAAGCCTGTCCGGCCTCGCGCCGGCGCTGCTCGCCCAGCGCGGACTGGCAGCGCTTCAGCGCGCGTTCGAAGCGGTCGTGCACCGCGCGCTGTTCGCTGCGCGGCAGCTCGCCCACGGACTCGAAACTGCTGCGCCATTGCGGGATGTGGTGCGCGCCGGCGCTGAGCGCGGTGCCGGTCTGCGTGGCGAGTTGCTCGGCCTGCACGCACAGCGCGGCGGCCTGCGCCAGGTTGATTTCGAGTTGCGCGGCATGCGCGGAATTCGCCTGCTGCCGCTGCTGGTAGACCGCGTCGCAACGGCCGCGGAACTCGTGCCACAAGGCCTGTTCCTGGTCGCGCGATGCGGTGCCGATGGTCTTCCACTGCTGCTGCAGCTGCCTGAGCGCGGCGAGCGTGTCGCGCGCTTCGGGGTTGTCGAGCAAGGCCTGGGCGCGATCGATCAGCGCGCGCTTGGCGCTGACGTTGGCCGCGTGCCAGGCATCGAGCCGCTGCTGCAACCGCTCGAGCGCGGCGTCGAAATCCTTCTCGACCGGCTTGTTGGCGGCGCGCTCGACTGGCGCATGGGCACGCCACTCGACGCGCGCCTCGCGCAACACCTGCGCGACCAGCCGCCAGTCCGGATGCTCGACCTGCTGCGAGGCCTCGAAAGCCAGCAGGCGCTGCAGCACGCTGCGGCGCCGCTCGACGTTTTCGCTGCGTGAGCGGGCCTGCGCTTCGAAGTACACGCGGCAAGGCTCATAGGCGGCTTCGGCGGCGCGATCGAATCGCTCCCAGTCGCCCTGCGTCTCGACGACGATGCCCTTGCTGATCGTCTTCCATTCGGCGCGCAGCTCGCGTACCCGCTCCGCCAGCCGTGCCGGCGGTTCGGTCGAGCCGATCAGCGCCTCCATCGCGGCGATCAGCTCAGCGCGCTTGGGCGCGGCAGCGTAGTCCTTCCATTGCTTGAGCTCATTGAGCTTCGCATCGAGCGATTGGAGCCGGCGCGCGATCGCGGGCGAAGGCGTGGCGGTCGAGGCCAGTCGCTCGTCGATGGCCCGGCGTATGCCGGCAGCGGGCCCGGTATGGCCGGCGCGCAACGCGCCGTGCGCCTTGGCGATCAGCGCACCGACCTGGCGCTCGACGAGAGCAGCCGCGGCCCGCTGCTCGTCGCGCAGGCGTTGCGCGGCCTCGTGCGCCGCGGCCATTGCTGCCGCAGCCTGCGCGGCCTGTTCGGCCTGGAGCCGGGCCGCATCGGCCGCCGCCGCGGCCTCGGCCTCGCGCGCGGCGCGGCGCGCGGCTTCCTCGGCGAGGGTTTCAGCCTGCTGCATGCGCTCGTGCACGTGGCTCGCCATGACTGCCAGGCAACGATCGATGGCCTGCTGGGCGCGCTCGCGGACCTGCGGCGGCGCCTGGCTTTCCAGTGCGCGCCAGCGTGCCTCGAAATGCTCGAACGACGGCACGTAGAGCGCGTCGAACACGTGCCGGCTGAATCGCTCCAGCGCCACGCAAGCGCCGATGATGTCGCTCTCGCGCTGCGCCTGCCGCTGCTGGTCGGCGCGGCGCCGATCGGACCTCGCCTTCAGGATGCGGTAGACGCTCTTGTCGCGGTCGCGCACCAGGCGCCCGAGGCGGTCAGCCTCGTCGGCATCGTCGACGCGCTGCGCCGCGAGTTGTCGCACGTGCGTCGAGCCGCCGTTGACCACGAGCGCCGCGAGCTGCGCCGGCTCGGCCACGTCCGCGATCAGTTGTTCGAGCGCGGCCGGCTCGAGCAATTGTGCCAGGCGCTCCTGCGCCGGTCGCATCAGCGCGGTGGCGACCGGCGCCGCGGACCCGAAGCCCGCGAGTTGCCGCAGCGTCGCGCCGTCCGGCAGGCGGCGCACCGCGGCGGCGCGCAGCGCCTCGTCACCGTCGCCGGTCGCGGTGGCGGCCAGCGATTCGGCCGAGGCGAAGTCGAGCGCACGGATACGCTCGTCGACCGCCGCGGTGGTCGTCATCGAGGCAGCGTCTCGACGAGCGAGCGGCCGCGGCCACGCGGATCCGAGCCGGCGCTCACCTGGCCGGTGGCGTCGACGAGGATGGCCTGCACGTCGCCGAATTCCCACGGGCTCGGCTGTGGCTTGTAGCCGAGTGCGCGCAGGCCCGCGATGGTGTCGTCGCCCAGCGCGCAGCAGACCGAATACACGATGCGATCGGGCGGCAGCAATTGATGGTGGAAGCGGCTGGCGGCCACCGCCTGCTGCGGACTCATGTGGAAGTCGTAGATGTTCAGCATCGTCTGGAACACCGACGTGAAGATCGTCGAGCCGCCGGGCGTGCCGACGACCAGGGCCACGCGGCCGTCCTTGAGCGCGATCGTCGGCGACATCGAGGAGAGCATGCGCTTGCCGGGCTCGATGGCGTTGGCCGTGCCGCCGACGACGCCGTACATGTTCGGCACGCCGGGCTTGGCGCTGAAATCATCCATTTCGTTGTTCAGCAGGAAGCCGGCGCCGTCGACGACGACGCCGTCGCCGAACCAGTCATTGAGCGTGTAGGTATTCGCGACCGCGTTGCCGTCGGCATCGAGAATCGAGAAGTGCGTCGTGTGCATGCCCTCGGCGAGCCCGGGCTTGACGGAATCCGCCGGCGAGATCTCGTGTGGTCGCACTTCGGCGGCGCGCCGCGCGATGTAGTCCGGGTCGATGAGCTTCTCTATCGGCACGTGCACGAAGTCGGGATCGCCCAGGTATTCGGCGCGGTCCGCGAACACGCGCTTCTCCATCTCGGCGATCAGGTGCACGTACTGCGTGGAGTTGTGCCCGAGCCCGGCGAACTGCGCGCCGAGCGCATCGTGCATGCGCAGCAGTTCGATCAGCGCGAAGCCGCCCGAGCTCGGGAGCGGCGCGGTCAGCAACGTCAGGTCGCGCCAGCGGGCCGTCAGCGGTTCGCGCCATTTCGCCTGGTAGCCAGCCAGGTCGCGCAAGGTGATCAATCCCTTCGGCCCCATCTGCGCGACGATGCGCTGCGCGGTGCGCCCGTGGTAGAAGCCGCCGGCGCCGCGCGCGGCGATGCGCTCGAGCGTCGCGGCGAGTTGCGGCTGGCGAAAGCGCTCGCCGGCGCGCACTGGGCTGTAATAGCGGTCGAAGTTCGTGATGCCCGCGTAGGCGCCGCGCGCCTCCTGGATGCGCTCGGCCAGGGCCGCCGGAACGATGAAGCCGTCGCGCGCCAGCGTGATCGCCGGTTGCAGCAGCTCGCGCCACGGGCGACGTCCGTAGCGCTGGTGTGCCGCCCACAGGCCGGCGACGGTGCCCGGAACGCCGGCGGCGCGCGGTCCGATGACGCTCGCGTCCTTGATGACCTCGCCTTTGTCATCGAGGTACATGTCGCGCGTCGCCGCGGCCGGCGCGGTCTCGCGGTAGTCGAGGAACGAGCCCTTGCCGTGCTCGTAGATCATCATGAAGCCGCCGCCGCCGAGGTTGCCGGCTTCCGGATACGTGACCGCGAGGACGAAGGCGGTGGCGACGGCGGCATCGACGGCATTGCCGCCGCGACGCATGACATCCATCGCCGTGCGCGCGCCGAAATCATCTGGTGCGGCCACGGCGGCACGGTGCGGTGCGTTCGCCACATTCGCCGCCGCGGCGAGCGCGGCGGGCGGCCGCGTGCCGAAGGCGAGCAGCGCGACGCCGGTCAGCAGGGCGATGCGGATCAGCGGACGCAGTGCGGTCCGCGCAGGTTCATGGCATGGCATGGCGGCACGTTAACCGGCGGCCGGCACATTGGCAAACGCCTGTGCGGGAGAATCGCCTGCCGGTTCCGTGCCCGCGGTCCGGTCGAGGATTCCGTCGGCCTGCGCGGCATGCGACCATGCAGGGCGGCCGACCGCAGCCAATCGGGGAACAGCCACGTGACGCCAGAGGAATTTCGCCATGCCGGACACGCGCTGGTGGAATGGATCGCCCGCTATCGCGAGCAGCTGGCCGCCGGCGACTTGCCGGTGCAGTCGCGGCTCAAGCCCGGCGAGCTGATCGCGCGCCTGCCCGCGGCGGCGCCCGAGCAAGGCGAGGGGTTCGATGCGATCCTGCGCGACCTCGATGCGTTGATCCTGCCGGGTATTACGCACTGGCAGCATCCGCGCTTCTTCGGTTATTTCCCCAGTGGCGGTTCGCTCGCTTCGGTGCTCGGCGACATGATGAGCACCGGCTTCGGTGTCATCGGCCTGAACTGGCAGGCGAGCCCGGCGCTGACCGAGCTCGAACAGGTCGTGACTGACTGGCTGCGCGACCTGCTGGGCCTGCCGCCGACGTTCAGCGGCGTCATCCAGGACACGGCTTCGGTCGCGACATTCCTGGCGCTGGTGTCGGCGCGCGAGCGCAGCACGAATCATGGCCAGAGCCGGCAGGGTTTGCAGGATGGCGCTGCGCCGCTGGTGGTCTACACCTCGGCCCAGGCGCACAGCTCGATTGAAAAGGCCGCGCTGCTGGCCGGCTTTGGCCGGCAGCACGTGCGTGCATTGCCGCTCGATGCCTAATTCCGTTTGCAGGTGCCGGCGCTCGAAGCGGCCATCGCGGCCGATCGCGCCGCGGGCCTGCGGCCCTGCGCGATCGTCGCCACCACCGGCACCACCGCGACCACGGCGATGGATCCGATCGCCGCGATTGCCGCCATTGCGCGCCGCGAGCGGCTGTGGCTGCACGTCGATGCGGCCATGGGCGGCACGGCGATGCTGCTGCCCGAATGCCGCCATCACTGGGCCGGCATCGAGCACGCCGATTCGATCGTCGTCAATCCGCACAAGTGGATGACGGTGGCCTTCGACTGCACGCTGTACCTGGTGCGCGATGCCGAGCACCTGGTGCGCGTCATGTCGACGAACCCGAGCTACCTGCAGACACCGATGGATGCACAAGTGCGCAACTACCGCGACTGGGGCATTGCATTGGGGCGCCGCTTCCGCGCGCTTAAACTGTGGGTCGTGTTGCGCGAGCAGGGCGTCGAAGCGATCCGTGCGCGCCTGCGGCGCGACCTGGCGAACGCACGCTGGTTCGCCGCGCAGGTGGACGCGACGCCGCAGTGGCGGCGCATCGCACCGGTCAACCTGCAGACGGTGTGCGTGCGACATGAACCGCAAGGGCTCGGCGGCGAGGCACTCGATGCGCACACGCGGCGTTGGGCGCAGGCGATCAACGATTCCGGCGCTGCGCTCGTGACGCCCGCGCTGGTCGATGGCCGCTGGCTGGTGCGCGTCTCGATCGGCATCGAATCCACCGAGGCCCGGCATGTCGCCGAATTGTGGCAGGCCATGCGCGCGGCGGCGGAGCACTGACTTGGCCGCCCCATTTGATCCGCGCTTCCCCGCAATCCCGCATGCCGACTGGGATCGCGCGCCGTGGAACCGCTACACCTTCCAGCACGTGCGCGAACAGGTACCGACCGCGCAGGTTCGCCGGAGCGAAGCGCCGCTGGCGTGGCGGCGTTCGCCGCAGGATGTCAGCGCGATCGGCTTCGAGATCGACGGCCAGCGATCGAGCATCGCGGACTTCCTGGCCTCGAGCTATACCGACGGATTCTGCGTCGTGCACCGCGGCGCGCTCGTCGTCGAGCACTACGACAACGGCATGAATGCGCACAGCATCCACCTGCTGCAGTCGGTGTCGAAGTCGGTGACCGGCACGGTGCTGGGAATACTCGCCGGGCGCGGCATGCTCGATGTCGATGCGTTGCTGACGCACTACCTGCCGGAACTCGAGGCCACGGCCTACCGCGGCGCGACGGTGCAGCAGGTGCTGGACATGACCAGCGGTGTATTCTGGGATGAGGATTACACCGCGCCCGATTCGCACTGCGCGCAGATGGATATCGCCGCTGGCTGGAAACGCGGCGGCAAGCCGGGCTGGCCCGCCTGCATGTGGGAGCAGGTGCTGGGCCTGAAGGATTCGCGCGGCCCGCATGGCCGCGATTTCAGTTACCGCTCGATCGAGACCGACGTGCTGGGGTTCCTGCTCGAGCGGGCCAGCGGCACACGGCTGCCGGAACTCGTCAGCCGCGAGCTGTGGGCGCCGATGGGCGCGGCCGAGGACGCCTGCTTCACCGTCGATCCGAGCGGCTTCGCCTGCGCCAACGGTGGATTCAATGCCGCGTTGTGCGACCTGGCGCGCTTCGGCTGGCTGTGGGCCTCCGGCGGCGTGGCGCGGGGCCGGGCGCTCGTTCCTGAAGAGTGGATCCGCCGTACGTACGGCGGCGATCCGGAACTGTTCAAGGGCGCGTACCGCGAGGTGCTGCCACGCGGCGCCTATCGCAACCAGTTCTGGCTCGAGGAGGCGGGCCGGCACGTGCTGCTGGCACGCGGCGTGTTCGGCCAGCTGGTCTACATCGATCCGGATGCGCAGTTCGTCGCGGTCAAGCTCTCCACCTGGCCGGAGTTCGTCAATCCGCAGCGCACGCGCACCGCGCTCGCCGCGGTGCGCGCGATTCGCGACGCGCTCGGCTGACGTCGTTTCAGTCGACGACGATCACCTGCGTTTCGAGCGCGCGTTGCGCGCGCAGCGAGTTGGAGATCAGGCAAGTGTGCTCGGCCTGCTCGAGCAGCTTGTTCGCGCGGCCTATGTCGGTACCTCGCGGCACGAGGAGCGTGGCGACGGTCTTGAACGCCGTGAATTGCGAGGTTCGCTCGACCCGATCCAGTGTGCCTTCGACGTGGCATTCGAGCCGCTGCCATTCGAGCCGCGTCGCGCGTCCCAGCGCGCGAAACGTCAGGATGAAGCAGTCGGCCACCGCCGCGCACAGCAAGGTTTCCGGCGACCACTGACCACCCGGCCCGTCGAACTGCGGGGGCGGCGCGGTGTCCAGGTCGGGCAGGTCCTGTGCGGTGACTGCCACGGACCCGCTGGCCCCGCCGCTCGCGCCGACGACATAGCTGTGTGGATACGGATGCAAGCAATCTCCGCCAATGGCAACGCCTTGCGGTGCATGTTCCGGCATTCGCCGGCGCACCGCCATCCGTAGCAATGCCTAGTGATCAGCCCACGTAGGTCGCGATCGAGCGCGCCGGCAGCTCTGCCAGCCAGCGGCCACCATTGACGCTCAGCGCGAAGCGCAGCGGCTTGGCCCCGCGGTTCATCGCCACGACGGCAATGCTGCCGTCGCCGTTGATGAATCCCGTGGTTTCCAGCTGCTGGAGCGAGGCGGCGCAGACCACGCGCCGCGCGCCCGGCCGGATGAAGCGCGCGAAATGCCCCATGTAGTAGTAAGAGCTCTGGCGCAGCAGCGCATCGCCATCAGTGTCGACGATGATCGGCGCGCTGCAGTAATTGCCGACGTGGTTCGGGCCGCCCTGCATGTCGAGCACGAGGTTCCAGTCCATCCAGCCCTCGGTCCAGCGGTTCAGGTCGTTGATCATCGAGCGCGCGTAGCGCTCGCCGAGATCCCAGGATCCGAGGTGCGGCCCGCCTTCCTGGCAGCCCTCGGTGAACAGCAGGTGCTTGTCGGGCCACGCATCGTGCACCTGCTGCACGTGGTCGAAGTCGTCCTCGACGTACCAATGGAAACCGGTGCCCCAGACGTAGCGCGCGGCCGCCGCATCGGCATACACGACGTTGGCGCGCTCGACCATCAGGTCGCGGTTGTGATCCCAGATGATGATGTTGACGTGGCCGAGGCCGGCCCGCGCGAGCTCAGGCCCGAGGTGATCGCGCACGAAATCGCGCTCGGCCTCGGCCGTGTAGGTGCAGGAATCCCATTTCTGCACCGCCATCGGTTCGTTCTGCACCGACACGCCCCAGATCGGAATGCCCTCGGCGGCATAGGCCTGGATGAAACGCGCGTAGCAGCGCGCCCAGGCCTGGCGGTATTGCGGCAGCAGCGTGCCGCCGTGGTTCATCTCGCCGTTGCTCTTCATCCAGGCCGGCGGGCTCCACGGCGAGGCGAGGATGCGGATCGGGTGCTGCGCGACGCGCATGGCGCCCTTGATGAACGGAATCAGCGCCTGGCGGTCGCGCGCGATGCTGAAGCTCTTGAGCTCCGTGTCGCCGGGTGTCTCGACGTGCGCATAGTTGCCGAGCGAGAAATCGCAGCTGTTCATGTGCACGCGGCACATCGCGTAACCGTGCCCTTCGCCGGCGGCGAAGTAGGCGCGCAGCACTTCCTCGCGCTTCGGCTCGCTGAGCTTCTGCCAGGTAACGGCGGCGGATTCGGTGAAGGCGCCGCCGAAGCCGAGCAGCGTCTGGAAGCGGCGCGAGCTGTCGACCCACAGCGAAGCCAGCTCGCCTTCGGCCGGCGCCTCGGCCAGCGGCTGCTGCGCCGCGAGGCGCTGCTCATCCGCTGGCGCGGTCAGGTAGCTGCGAATCTGCCGTGGTGCCACGGCGGCGTGCGCCGCGGATTCGTGCGCGGCCGGCTGCGCCGCGGCGTCGGCAGCCGCGCTGCCCGCCGGCAACGCGTTGGCGCGACCGCCCAGCAGGCTGCCGGCGCCGAGCGCCAATCCCTTGAGCGTGTCACGCCGTGAAATGCGGTCCGTCATGATCGGTACCCCCGTTGAGATCCCTCAAGGCTAGTAGATGCCGAGTGACAGGCCGGCGGCAAGCGTCGCGCCGATTTCGCGGCACCGTGCCAGCTCGGCCGCGCCGATCTGCTTCGGGCGCAGGATTTGCTCGGGCGTCTGGGCATGCGTGCAGACGATCAGCGGCGGCGCGATCTCGCGCAGGCGCCAGCCGGTGGCGATGCGCTCGATCTGCCGCGCGGCGTTGCTGCCATCGCTCCCGGCGCAGATCAGCGTGGCATACGGGCGGCCGTTCACGCGGTCGAGCACCGGATAATAAGAGCGGTCGAAGAAGTCCTTCATCAGCCCGGCGATCGCCGCCAGGTTTTCCGGGCAGACGAACAGGTAGCCGTCGGCTTCGAGCAGCTGCTGCGGACCCGCGGCAGTGGCCGTCAGCAGCCGCGTTGCGACGCCTTCGGCGCCGTCTGCGCCGGCGGCTGCGGCAGCGGCCATCTGGGCCGCCCCGCCAGTGAGCGACTGGTAGACAATGAGCAGCTGCTTCATGGTTGACATATTGTCACGCCCGCGGGCGTCGCCGTTCGGCGAATTGTTGCGCCAGCTCAAGGATAGTCCAACCTGATCACGCGGCGGCGACCGTCATGCCGATAGCATTCCCGTCCAGGCCGCATGGCCGCTCATGGCAATCGCCCGCGAGGAGTTTCAATGACCTTCCGCCTGCAGCACCGGGTGCTGGCCGTCGCGGCCGCGGCATTGTTGGTGGGCGCTTG